>NZ_JAPWBC010000006.1:0-148495 GCF_041433255.1 Neisseria sp. 20925_1_37
GCAGCGAATGTAAACTTATCCGCCAACGTGAAACCGTCGAGCAGCAAATGGCCAACGAATTGGCTTGTTTGTAAGGTTTGATTGTTTAAAAGGCCGTCTGAAAGCTTGACTGACTTTCAGACGGCCTTTGTTATGAAAGGAAAGGGCATGTATCCAACACGCCCTTTTTCAGTTCATCAATAATGCGGCGGAATCTCATCGCGCAGGCTGTATGGTTCGCGTTCGCCGTTTGCGCCTTTGTCCTGAATCCGTTGATACAGAAGCCGCAACTGGCCTTGTTGCAAATCCAAAGCCTGCTGCATCTTGGCGATGGTGTCGTTCAGGCTGCCGATTAAATCTTCCTGCAAGGCCGTCTGAATTTCCAGCTCCGTGACGCGGTGTTCCAATTCCTGAATATCGCTCATATTACAGCACCATCGCGGCAATCCAGCCGGCAGCCATCAGCGGGATATTGTAGTGGATAAAAGTCGGGATAACCGAATCGCGGATGTGGTCGTGCTGACCGTCGGCGTTCAGACCCATGGTTGGGCCGAGCGTTGAGTCGGAAGCAGGGGAACCCGCATCACCCAGCGCGCCGGCGGTGCCGACGATGGCCACGGTAGCCATTGGGGAGAAGCCCAAGCTGATGCACAAAGGCACATAAATCGCGGTAATAATCGGCAAGGTGGAGAAAGACGAGCCGATGCCCATGGTTACCAGCAGGCCGACAAATAGCATGGTAAAGGCGGCCATGCCTTTATTGCCGCCGAACAAAGCCATGCTGTGTTCGACCAAAGGCTGAATCTCGCCGGTTGCGTTCATTACAGCGGCGAAACCTTGTGCCGCAATCATAATAAAGCCGACCATCGCCATCATTTTAATGCCTTCGCCGAATACATCGCTGGCGGCGGAGCGGTTCATCACGCCCAACATCATAAACACGGCAAAGCCCAACATCGCGCCCAATACCAATGAGTTTTCATACATAAGCTGGATGGCAAAACACACGGCAATCGCCACGGCCGCTACCAAGCTGCGATAGGTTGAAGGCTCTTGTTGTTGAACTGCCGCACGGTTGTCTTCCGTGTCAGTAGTATTGTTTTGATAAATGCGTGGTTTGCGGTAGTGCAAAAAGGCCAGCAGCAAGCCGGAAACCATGCCCAAAGCCGGAATCGCCATTGCGTGCATCACATTGATGCCGCTGGTGTCCATGCCTGCCGAGCGGATATTGCCCAACATGATGTCGTTCAAGAAGATGGCGCCGAAACCGTAAGGCAGGAACATATAAGTCGTTACCAAGCCAAACGTAATCACGCAGGCCACCAAGCGGCGGTCGAGTTTCAAACGGTTGAACACCAACAGCAGCGGCGGAATAATCATCGGGATAAACGCAATATGAATCGGCACAACGTTTTGGCTCATCACACCCATGCACAAAATAATCGCCAGCAGCAGCCATTTGACCGCGCCTTCGCCTTTCGCATTGCCTTCACCGCCGTTTAGTTTGCGGATAATCACGCCGGCGAGCTGTTGCGGCAGGCCGGAATGCGTGATGGCCATGGCAAACGCGCCGAGCATGGCATAAGACAGCGCGATTTGCGCCCCGCCTTTCAGACCTTCGTTAAAAACAGGAATAATCCCTTGCTGCACCACATCGCCGGCCGCGTTGGTTACATTCTCCAAAGGCATACCGGCCACCAAGCCGCCGACAAACGCGCCGACAGCCAAGCTGAGCACCACATGCACGCGCGATAAAGACAGCACAAGCATGATGATGACCGCAATTACAACCGCATTCATATCGTTCTCCGTTGTTTCAGACGGCCTGTTATGTAAAAACAGGCAATCATCTGTTTACATATTACAAATAAACATCATAACCCAAGCATGAAGCCTTTGCAAAAAACGGCAGGCCGTCTGAAAAACAGACCATCGGTTTCAGACGGCCTGCCGTGAACCCTTATTCAGCGTTTTAATAGGGCGTGCGGTTCTGGCGATAAAAATATCTAAAAAATACGCGCTTCCTATTCTTTGCATATGGTACCAATGTTAAAATCGACACAATGTCTTGGTTTCAGGTTTGTCACTGAAATTAAAGCAGTTATTGATAAAATCCAATTCAATAATACGCAAACAAAGGAAAGAAGTGATGGATATTTTGACGCGGCTGCACAATCTGCCGCCCTCCCGTTTTCATTACAAACTTTTAGTGTTGGTCGGCATAGGCTGGTTGTTTGATGCCATGGATACAGGCTTGGTGTCGTTTGTATTGCCGGCTTTGGGCAAAGACTGGGCGCTGGCTCCGGCGCAGTTGGGTTGGATTGTCAGCATTGCCTTTGTCGGCATGGCTCTGGGCGCGGTATTCAGCGGCTGGCTGGCGGACAGGTTCGGACGGAAAACCGTTTTTGCCGGCACGATGGTGGTGTACAGCATTGCCACAGGTTTGTGCGCGCTCGTGCCTGATTTGACGGTTTTGCTGGTGTTCCGCTTTTTTGTCGGCGTCGGTTTGGGCGGCCAACTGCCCGTTGCCGTGTCGCTGGTCAGCGAATATGCGCCGCCGAAAGTACGCGGCCGTTTTATTGTGTTGCTCGAAAGCTTTTGGGGCTTGGGCTGGCTCTCGGCCGCGCTGGTGTCTTATTTCTTTATTCCGCAAACCGGCTGGCACAGCGCGTTTTTATTCGGCTCCTTGCCCCTGTTTTATGTGCCGTTGGTGTTGAAATTTGTTCCCGAATCCGTGCCTTACCTGCTTTCCCGCGGCAAAACCGACGAAGCGCACCGTTTGGTATCCGCGCTGGAAATTCAATCGGGCATCACACCGCCGACAGAAGCCGTTGCCGCACCGGCCGCCCCGCGCGAACGCATCCGCTTCTTCCAGCTTTGGCAACATCCGTTTGCACGGCGTACGCTGATGCTGTGGCTGGTTTGGTTCGGCATCGTGTTTTCGTATTACGGCATTTTCACTTGGTTGCCCAAACTACTGGTCGAGCAGGGCAATACCGTGGTCAAAACCTTTGAATATGTGCTGGTGATGATTGTTGCGCAACTGCCCGGCTATATTGCCGCCGCGGCTTTGGTGGAAAGAATCGGCCGCAAAGCAACGCTGGCAGGCTTTCTGGCAGCTTGCGCCGTGTGCGCATGGTTTTTCGGGCAAAGTACAACTGCCGCCGAAGTCATGGTTTGGGGCAGCCTGATGTCCTTCTTCAACTTGGGCGCATGGGGCGTTTTATACACCTACACCCCCGAACTCTACCCCTTGCGCTTCCGTGCCTTCGCATCCGGTTGGGCAGGCGCCATTGGCCGCGTCGGCGGCATACTCGCGCCCATGGTAGTAGCGGCGATGGTAGGCAATAGCGGCGGTTTCGGCAATATCTTTATGATGTTTGCGCTGGTTATGCTGCTGATTGTGGCAGTAGTCTTGGTATTGGGTGAGGAAACCAAAGGCCGTACGCTGGAAGACATTAGCCAATAAAAGATAGACATGAAAAAGGCCGTCTGAAAAATATTTTCAGACGGCCTTTTTCATTTACGTTTGTAATTTTAATACATCGATTTTCTGTTTTTATCTTAATTATCGAGGAAAGCGACGAAGAATAACCGTCTTTGTTTTTGCGTAGATAAAAATATTATACTTCAAAGAATTAAAATGAATAAACGATAAAATGGCCGTCTGAAAAGTTCAATCATGGTTTGTGATGTAGGTCAAAGCAAAATGTAACTAAATTACCTATAGTTATCGTAGTGAAAATTTATTGACCTTATTGCCACCTTTTATTAAGGAGATACACCATGAACGCATCAGCCGACAACGTCGTCAGCCCAGCCGTAGCCGAGGTAAACAGCCTGGTTGACAAGGGTTTACGGGCATTGGACGAGTTTCTTAAGCTCGATCAGGAGCAGATTGACTTTATTGTTGCCAAAGCCTCTATCGCCGCGCTGGACAAACATGGTGTACTCGCCATGCACGCGGTGGAAGAAACGGGGCGCGGCGTGTTTGAGGATAAGGCGACGAAAAACCTGTTTGCCTGCGAAAACGTCGTGCGCCGCCTGCGCGATTTGAAAACCGTGGGCGTCATCAGCGAAAACGATGTAACCGGTATTACTGAAATTGCCGATCCGGTCGGCGTGGTTTGCGGTATTGTGCCGACAACCAATCCGACGTCCACCACCATTTTCAAATCCCTGATTGCGCTGAAAACCCGTAATCCGATTATTTTCTCGTTCCATCCGTCCGCCCAGCAGTGTTCCGCCCATGCCGCGCGTATCGTGCGCGATGCGGCGATTGCGGCCGGTGCGCCGGAAAACTGTATCCAGTGGATTGAAAAGCCGTCTATGGAAGGCACTTCCGCGCTGATGAAGCATCCGGGTGTGGCAACGATTTTGGCGACCGGCGGCAATGCGATGGTGGAAGCTGCATACTCTTGCGGCAAACCTGCGCTCGGCGTAGGGGCGGGCAACGTACCTGCTTATGTTGAAAAAACAGCGGACATCAAACAGGTGGCACACGATATTGTGATGTCGAAATCTTTCGACAACGGCATGGTGTGCGCCAGCGAGCAAGCGGTGATTGCCGATAAAGAGATTTACAAAGAGTTGGCCGAAGAGTTCAAATCTTACGGCGTGTACTTTGCCAACAAAAAAGAAAAAGCCATGCTCGAAGAGTTTATCTTCGGCGTAACGGCGAATTGCGCCAGCTGCGGCGGAGCGAAACTCAATTCTGCGGTAGTGGGCAAACCGGCGGCATGGATTGCCGAACAGGCCGGGTTTAAAGTGCCTGAAAAAACCAACATCATCATCGCCGAATGCCGCGAAGTCGGCCCGAACGAGCCGCTGACCCGCGAAAAACTTTCGCCTGTTTTGGCCATGATTAAGGCAGATTCGACCGAACAAGGTTTGAAGTTCGCTGAAGAAATGGTTGCCTTTGACGGCTTGGGACACTCAGCCGCCATCCATACCGCCGACGAAGAATTGGTCAAAACGTTCGGCTCCCGCGTCAAAGCCCTGCGCGTGATTTGGAATTCGCCTTCCACCTTCGGCGGCATCGGCGACGTGTACAACGCCTTCCTGCCTTCTCTGACCCTCGGCTGCGGCTCTTACGGTAAAAACGCCGTCGGCGGCAACGTCAGCGCAGTCAATCTGTTAAACATCAAAAAAGTAGGCCGTCGGAGAAACAACATGCAATGGTTCAAAGTGCCCGCCAAAATCTATTTTGAACGCGATTCCATCCAATATCTGCAAGACATGAAAGACTGCGAAAAAGTCATGATTGTGACCGACCGTTCGATGGTTGATCTGGGCTTTGTCGATAAAATCACCCACCAACTGCATCAACGCAAAAACAAAGTGACCATCCAGCTGTTTACCGACGTTGAAGCCGATCCGAGCGTCCAAACCGTCTATAAAGGCACGGATTTGATGCGCAGCTTCCAGCCGGACACCATTATTGCGCTGGGTGGCGGCTCGCCGATGGACGCGGCCAAAGCCATGTGGCTCTTCTACGAGCAGCCGCAAGTCGATTTTGAAGACTTGGTGCAAAAATTCATGGACATCCGCAAACGCGCATTCCGTTTCCCTGAATTGGGCCGCAAAGCCAAATTTATCGGCATTCCTACCACGTCGGGTACAGGCTCCGAAGTGACGCCGTTTACCGTCATCAGCGACGGCGACAAAAAATATCCGATTGCCGACTACTCGCTGACACCGACCATTTCGATTGTCGATCCTGCGTTTACCATGACCGTGCCGGCAGGCGTAACCGCCGATACCGGTTTGGACGTACTGACCCACGCCGTAGAAGCGTACGTTTCCGTACTGGCGAACGACTTTACAGACGGCCTCGCCCTGCAAGCCATCAAGCTCGTATTCCAATACCTCGAACGTTCCTACAAACACGGTGCGGCCGATCCAGAAGCGCGCGAGCATATGCACAATGCTTCCACCATCGCAGGCATGGCGTTTGCCAATGCGTTCTTGGGCATCAACCACTCGATGGCGCACAAAATCGGCGGCAAATATCACGTTCCGCACGGTCGTGCCAACGCCATCCTGCTGCCGCACGTCATCCGCTACAACGGCACGCGTCCGCAGAAAACCGCCACTTGGCCGAAGTACAACTACTACAAAGCCGACCTGAAATATCAGGAAATCGCCCGTACTTTAGGCCTGCCATGCAGCACACCGGCAGAGGGCGTCGAATCCTTCGCCCGCGCCTGTCATGAGCTGGCAGTCAACGTCGGCATCAAAATGTCGTTTAAAGAGCAGGGCATCGATGAGAAAACCTTCCTCGACGGCAGAAAAGAGCTGGCCATGATGTCTTTTGAAGACCAATGCACCCCGGCCAACCCACGCCTCGCCATGGTGGCCGATATGGAAGAAATCCTGACCAAAGCCTATTACGGCGAATAAAATCGGGCAGTTAAAAAGGCCGTCTGAAACCTGACTATAGGGTTTCAGACGGCCTTTCGTATTAGAACTAAAGTTGATACTTATTGTATGTGGAATTTAATTTGCAAACATTAAGAATAGTCATCATGAAATCAGAAATTTTAAAACAATTTGGCAAACATGTTCGTCATTTAAGACAACTCCAGGATTTAAGTCAGGAAACATTGGCTGAAAAAGCGAATATGCACCGGACTTATATCGGAATGATAGAACGTGGAGAGCGTAACCCCGCCCTATTAAATCTTATTCGTTTGGCTAGCGCATTAGATATTTCTTTGCCTGAACTTTTAACTTTTAAGGACTATGTTAATGACGGGAACTGTGATAATGAATCTAACTGATTCGTATGATTTTTTTAGAGAAAACGCCGGAAGGACGCTAGGAGATCTAAAACTTGAATATCAAACCAAATTTCCCGAGTTCACCGCTGAAATGAAGATAAATAAAGGTGGGGTAGGGCAGTTTATCGAGAAATTGATAGGACTTAAGAATACAAATGCTTTGACAGATTTTTCTGATGGTGAGCTGAAAACCAATAAAGCAGATACAGATGGTGCACCACTAGAGACTATGTTTATCTCGCAGATTTCCAGTAACTTTGATCAGTTAATCAGCGATCAGATAAGCTTTGAAGATAGTTGGATATACCAAAAAATCAAGAATTTGCTATATGTTCCTATTTGTAAAGTCGACAACGATCCTGATAAATGGTACATACAGTCAGCCTATCATGTGCAAATAAATGAAGAGGGTGAACTTTTCAGACAGTTATCTGCTGACTTCACGCAAATTAAAAGTAAGCTGTTAGCTGATATTAATTCCGGCGACGGATATATTCATACATCAAACGGTAGTTTTATACAAATCAGATCAAAAGATTTCAAGCCATACCATCCTATATTTTCTGCACAATATAATCGGAATATTTCAAATAAGAATCATGCATTTTATTTTAAAAAAGAATTCATGCGGGAAGTTCGTGAAATGGCCAGACAGGGTAAAGATGGTGTTGTTCGAATAATTTAAAATAAGATGGGGCTACAGCTTTTGTTGTAGCCTTTTCTTTGCTAATTCAAAAAAATCTTCTTCTAGTTCGCAACCACAAAATTTCCGACCATGTTTTAAGGCAGCAACGCCTGTTGTGCCGCTGCCCATGAATGGGTCAAAAATTAAATCTCCGATATTTGAAGCCGATAGTATGCAGCGTTCAAGCAAGGCGAGAGGTTTTTGTGTCGGATGTTTGCCGAATATTTTTTCGGTTTTATTTGGTGGAGGAAATGTCCAAACACATTTCATCTGCTTGCCATCATTTTGTACTTTCATCATTTCATAATGAAACGTATGTTTGGCTTTTTTATTTTTCTTTGCCCATAAGATTGTTTCTGTCGAATGGGTAAAAAAACGGCAGGACAAATTAGGGGGAGGATTGGGTTTTTCCCAAGTAATATTGTTCAAAATATGGTATCCGATGGTTTGCATCAGGTAGCCGATTAAATAGATATTATGGAATGTGCCGCAAACCCAAATTGTGCCGTTTGGTTTTAATAAGGCGTAACACAGTCGGAGCCATTCTTCGTAGAATTCCAAATCTGCCGCCATTCCTTTGGATTTATCCCAGTTGCCCTTATTAACGGAAACCATTTGTCCATTTTGACAACTGAAGCCGTCATTGGAAAGAAAGTAAGGAGGGTCTGCGAAAATCATATCAAAACAGCCGTTTGGATGTTTTTCCAATATCTTCCGCATGACGTTAAGGGAATTTTCGTTGTAGAGAACAAGGTCGTCTGAAACGATTTTTTTCAAACGACTTTGATAAATGGCAGCTTCTTCAGCCAGTTTGTCGAAATCACTCATAAATTGCCAATAATTCTCCGACTTTTTTGCGACTGCTGCCCTTTGCGGCAATATTGCGTTGTACTTCAACCGTTTTCAGAATGGCAGAAGAATAAATATTTCTCGTAAATTCAGTATCATGATTTGAAATCAAAACGCCTTGAGAGTTAGGTGCAATTTGTTGGGCTGTCTGGGAAAGGCGGATTTGATCGTCCAAATTGAAGCCTTCTTTGGCATAAGTGGTAAATGAAGCGGTTGGGCTTAAAGGTGCATAAGGAGGATCACAATAAACAGTATCTGTATTGTTTGTCAGAGATAGGATTGTTTGAAAATCTCCGCACATTAATTCAACTCTGTCAGATTTTTGAATGAAACCTTCCATTTCTTGTTGTGGAAAGTAAGGAGATTTGTAGCGTCCGAATGGCACATTGAATGCCCCTTTGCTGTTGTAACGGCATAAACCGTTAAAAGCATGGCGGTTCAAATAAATAAATAGCGCTGAACGTTCGTGTAGATCTTGGCTGAAGTTGAATTGTTCCCGCAATTCATAGAATCTTGAATCGCTATTGTTTTCGGAAGTAAAGAAAGAGCGGGTATAGTCTATGAATCCGGATTTTTCTTCTTTTAGGATACGGAATAAGCCGATTAAGTCAGCGTTAATATCATTGAGCAGATAATGTTCGAAATCCAATGCAAGAGACAAAGCGGCAGAACCGCAGAAGGGTTCAATCAGACGTTTTCGTGCAGGAGTGGGTAGATTGTGTTCGATAAAGGGGACAAGTTTATGTTTGCCACCAGCCCATTTTAGGAAGGGTTTTGAAGCCATTAGGATGCCAAGTACAAGCGTGGTTGATTGGCTTCGAATTGTGCCAAAACATCGTGAGGAATACAACGGATTTATGTTTTGGGGACGTGTATAGAGTGATTCTAAATCCAATAGAACCTTCCATCCCAATGTGTTATTGGACTTATCAGCTTAATCTACCTTAAAAAGGCCGTCTGAAAACCAAGTTTCAGACGGCCTTTATCCGTGTGGCTAAACCTTAAAAGCGGTTTAGACGACGATATTTACCAAGCGTCCGGGAACGACGATGATTTTCTTCGCAGGCTTGCCTTCCATGAATTTCACTGCGCCTTCGTTGGCAAGGGCGGCGGCTTCGAGGTCGGCTTTGGAGGCGTCGGCGGCGACGGTGATTTTGCCGCGCAGTTTGCCGTTGATTTGAACCATCACTTCGATTTCGGATTTGACCAAAGCGGCTTCATCGACTGTCGGCCAGCCTGCTTCCCACAGTTTCGCGCCGTTCAATTCGCTCCACAGGGTTTCGCAGATGTGTGGAACGATCGGCCACAACAGGCATACGGCGGCTTCCAATACTTCTTGGGCGACGGCGCGACCTTGTTCGCTGCCGGTGTCGGTTTTGTCGTATTGGTTGAGCAGTTCCATCACAGCGGCGATGGCGGTGTTGAACTGCTGGCGGCGGCCGTAGTCGTCGCTGACTTTGGCGATGGTGGAATGCAGTTTGTGGCGCAGGTCTTTGAGTTCTTTAGACAAACCGTCTTGGCTGCCTGCAAACGCTTTGACTGCTTCGCCTTGCTTCAGGTATTCGTAAACAGTACGCCACAGGCGGCGCAGGAAGCGGTGCGCGCCTTCGACGCCGCTGTCGCTCCATTCGAGGGACTGTTCGGGCGGTGCGGCGAACATCATAAACAGGCGGGCAGTGTCCGCGCCGTAGGCGTTAATCAGCTCTTGTGGATCGACGCCGTTGTTTTTGGACTTGGACATTTTTTCCGTGCCGCTGATGACGACGGGCAGTCCGTCGGCTTTCAGAACAGCGGAAACGGGGCGGCCTTTATCGTCGAAAGTCAATTCGACATCGGCAGGGTTGATCCAGTCTTTGCCGCCTTTGTCGTTTTCGCGGTAGTAGGTTTCGCAGACGACCATGCCTTGCGTGAGCAGGCGTTCAAACGGTTCGTCAACATTGACCAAACCTTCGTCGCGCATCAGTTTGGTGAAGAAACGCGCGTACAGGAGGTGCAAAATCGCGTGTTCGATACCGCCGATGTATTGGTCGACCGCGCCCCAGTATTTTGCGGCTTCAGTCGATACCATGCCTTCTGCGAACTTGGGCGACATGTAGCGGAAGAAATACCAGCTCGATTCCATGAAGGTGTCCATGGTGTCGGTTTCGCGTTTCGCCGCGCCGCTGCAGCATGGGCAGGTGGTTTCGTAAAACTCGGGCATTTTTGCCAGCGGCGAACCCATGCCGTCGGGTACGACGTTTTCAGGCAGAACGACGGGCAGTTGGTCGGCGGGGACGGGTACGTCGCCGCATTTTTCGCAATGGACGATGGGAATCGGGCAGCCCCAGTAGCGTTGGCGCGAAATACCCCAGTCGCGCAGGCGGTATTGGGTTTTCGGTTCGCCTGCGTCTTGGCTTTGCAGCTTGGCGGCGATGGCGTCGAAGGCCGTCTGAAAATTCATGCCGTCCAAGTCGCCGCTGTTGACCAATACGCCGTTTTCTTTGTCACCGTACCATTCTTGCCATTGGTTTGCATCGAATGCGTTGTCACCGACGGCAATAACTTGTTTTTTAGGCAGATTGTATTTGGTGGAGAAATCGAAATCGCGTTCGTCGTGCGCCGGAACCGCCATCACCGCGCCGTCGCCGTAGCCCCACAATACATAGTTGGCAATCCACACTTCCAGCTTGTCGCCGTTAAGCGGGTTGACGACGTAGCGGCCGGTCGGCACGCCTTTTTTCTCCATCGTCGCCATATCGGCTTCGGCAACCGAACCGGCTTTGCATTCGGCGATAAATGCCTGCAATTCGGGTTTGTCGGCGGCCGCGGCGGTTGCCAGCGGATGCTCGGCGGCAACGGCAACATAAGTAGCGCCCATCAGCGTGTCGGGGCGGGTGGTATAAACTTGCAGGAAGTTCGCGTAATCGCCTTCCAAGCCTTGTTTGCTGTCGTCTGAAACAGCAAAGCGCACGGTCATACCGCGAGATTTGCCGATCCAGTTGCGCTGCATGGTTTTGACTTGTTCCGGCCAGTGTTCCAGCTTGTCCAAATCGTTGAGCAGCTCTTCGGCGTAATCGGTGATTTTGAAGTAATACATCGGGATTTCGCGTTTTTCGATCAACGCACCCGAACGCCAGCCGCGCCCGTCGATGACTTGCTCGTTAGCAAGGACGGTTTGATCGACAGGGTCCCAGTTTACCGTGCCGTTTTTGCGATAGACGATGCCTTTTTCAAACAGCTTGGTAAACAGCCATTGCTCCCAGCGGTAGTATTCGGGTTTGCAGGTGGCGACTTCGCGCTCCCAGTCAATCGCAAAACCCAGGCTTTTGAGCTGGGTTTTCATGTATTCGATGTTGTCGTACGTCCAAGCGGCGGGGGCGACGTTGTTTTTCATCGCCGCGTTTTCCGCAGGCATACCGAACGCGTCCCAACCCATAGGCTGCATGACGTTGAAGCCGTTTAAGAGTTTGAAGCGGCTCAATACGTCGCCGATGGTGTAGTTGCGCACATGCCCCATGTGCAGCTTGCCGCTGGGGTAGGGGAACATGGAGAGGCAGTAGTATTTGGGTTTGGAAGCGTCTTCGGAGACGTTGAAAATACGGGCGTCGTCCCATTTTTTCTGCGCCGCAGGCTCAATGGCGGCGGGTTGGTAATGTTCTTGCATGGTCATTCTGTTTTTCGCTTGAAAACGTTGGAAAAAATAAAGATGGGATTATAGCAGGTTGTCGGGCCTGTCGGTTTGACAAAGGCCGTCTGAATGTTTGGATGTCGGAAAAGCACAATTTCAGACGGCCTTGAAAATACTGACTTGAGTTTTTGATACTCGCCCACATATCCGACCCAGTTCAAACTTATTCAAAACACTATCAAATTATGAGTACCCAAGATTATTACGAAACCCTTGGTGTTGCCCGCAGCGCTAGCGACGATGAAATCAAAAAAGCCTACCGCAAGCTGGCAATGAAATACCATCCCGACCGCAACCCTGACAACAAAGAAGCGGAAGAAAAATTTAAAGAAGTCCAAAAAGCTTACGACACCTTGTCTGATAAGGAAAAACGTACCATGTACGACCAATATGGCCATGCCGCGTTCGAACAGGGCGCAGGTGCGGGCGGATTCGGTGGCTTTGGCGGTTTCGGCGGCCAAGGCGGATTCGGTGGTGCGCAAGGCTTCGATTTTTCCGATATTTTCAGCCAAATGTTCGGTGGTGGCGGCAGCGCAGGCGGCCGTCAGCCGGATTACAGCGGCGCGGACTTGCAGGTTGGCATAGAGATTTCGCTTGAAGAAGCCGCTAAAGGCGTGAAAAAACGCATCAATATTCCAACTTACGAAGAATGTGATGTCTGCCACGGCTCAGGTGCCAAACCGGGCACATCTGCATCGACTTGTTCGACCTGTCACGGCTCAGGTACGGTACACGTCCGCCAAGCCATTTTCCAAATGCAGCAGACGTGTCCGACTTGTCACGGCACAGGCAAAGAAATCAAAGATCCTTGCGTCAAATGCCGTGGCGAAGGCCGCACCAAAACCAGCAAAACGGTTGAAGTCAACATTCCGGCAGGCATCGACGACGGTCAACGCATCCGCTTGAGCGGCGAGGGCGAGCCGGGTCAACACGGCGCACCGGCAGGCGATTTGTACGTCAATGTCCGCGTGAGACAGCACAAAATCTTTGAGCGCAACGGCTTGGACCTGCATTGCGAACTGCCGATCAGCTTTGCCATTGCCGCATTGGGCGGCGAAGTCGAAGTGCCGACTTTGGACGGCAAAGTCAAACTGCACATTCCGAAAGAAACGCAAACCGGCCGCCGTATGCGCGTGAAAGGCAAAGGCATCAAGTCTCTGCGTTCCAGCTCGACCGGCGATTTGTACTGCCACATTTTGGTTGAAACGCCGGTTAACCTGACCGACCGTCAGAAAGAGTTGTTGGAAGAATTTGAAAAAATCTCCTCCGGTCTCAATCTCAGCCAAACCCCGCGCAAAAAATCGTTTTGGGAAAAAGTAGGCGAAAAAGTAGGCGATTTGTTCTCCGATAATTAATCGCTGTGAAAAAGGCCGTCTGAAACCTGTTTACATTGGGTTTCAGACGGCCTTTTTTATATTTTTCAGACTTTTATCATCTTTTGTTGCTTCAATATAATCTTCTGTGCCATTTCCAAAAACAGCTTCTGCTCGTCTGCCGACAGATCCGCCAAGGATTCTTGGTTGATGGCTTTGGCAATTTCGGTGGAGCTTGATTGTAAAGCACGCGCGTGTTCTGTCAGCATAATCAAACGACTGCGTGCATCTTCAGGATTAGGCTCCCGTGTAATCAATCCGTCTCGCTCCATCCGTGCCAGAGTGTTGGCAATCGTTGCCTGCTTCAAATCGGCACGCTCAACTAATTCCTGTTGGCTCAAGCCGTCTTTATTCCATAGCTCGATCAAAATTGGAAATTGTGCAGGCGCAATCCCCAGTGGTTTTAAGCCTTCGCTCAATAAAATGGCAAATTGGCGGGCAATGTGGTTCATCAGATAGCCTGCCGATTCAGTTTTAAAAACTTCGTTCACTTTGTTTCCTTTAAAATCATATTGTTGCGGATTATACCACAAATATAGCTTGCTATCTTAATCAATAGCACACTATACTTATTTCAACTAAATAGCTTGCTATTTAAATGCTTTCAGACGACCTCTCTTAAATGTTCAAGGAAACCATAATGAACCGCAATACTTTACGCAAAATCCACGCCGCCGCAGGGGTGGGCGCATTTTTATTCATCGCTTCGTTTTGGAGCAGCACCGTGTTCAGCGAACTCTTCGGCTCGCACGAAACTGTCGCCGCCGTGAAGCAAATCATTGTTTATGCGCTGTTCGGGTTGATTGCCTGCATGGCAACCGCAGGCACAACAGGCATGAAAATGGGCGGCAAAAGCAAACATACTGCGATTGCCGCGAAACGCCGACGCATGCCGTTTATCGCTGCCAACGGAATGCTGATTTTGCTGCCTTGTGCCTTTTTCTTGAATAACCGCGCTTCTGCCGGACAGTTTGACAGCGTGTTTTATATCGTTCAAATCGTAGAACTGATTGCCGGTATGGCTAATCTGACGCTGTTGGGACTGAGCATGAAAGACGGATTTTCTATCCGTAAACCCAAATTGAAATCCATTTAATTGTTAATTTAAGAGAAAACATCATGAAACCTGATACTCCGCAACGTTACGGCACTACAACCCGCTTTCTGCATTGGACTATGGCGGCCTGCTATCTGTTTATGTTTGCAACCGCCATTGCTTGGAATATGGATGAAAGTCTGAAGTTTTTGACTAATCCTCATAAGGCGGTTGGCTTTCTTCTGCTGATATTGTCTGCTTGGCGTGTGATGCGAGCAATCCGCCAGTCCAGCAATCGACCGGTTGGCAGTATGGCTGCCAAATTTGGACATTGGGCAATGTATCTCCTGATGCTTGCCGTTCCAGTCACAGGTGTTATGAGACAAATTACTCAGGAAGGACAGATTCACGGAGCACTGGCATTTTCGTTGCTGTTCTTGTCTCTGGGGCATATCGGCATGGTCGTTTACCACTACATCAAAGGCGAATCCGTAATGCCCCGAATGTTCGGAAGAGCTTAAATATCTCACATCAATTCAAACCTATAAGGAACTATCCATATGAATATCCGTAAAAAAACAGCTCTGATTGCCGCTGCCGCCACTGCCTTTGTCGCTGTCGGTTGTACTGCAAATGCCAAACAGTGGCAGGAAAAATGTGAAGCCTTTCAAAACAGTGTCATCCTCATTAATACTTTTGAAGTGCCGCAGGGTAAAGAAGCCGAAGCTTTGGCTTCTTGGCAAAAAGCGCGTGATTTTTTGAAAACCCAGCCGGGCTATATAGCTACGCGCCTGCACCAAAATATAGATCCAAACGGTAAATATCATTTGGTCAACGTAGCCCGTTGGCGCAATATGGAAGATTTTAAAGCCGCTACTGTCAAGATGCGTCAGACCCTGCCGGATAATATGCCTGAAGGGGTTACAGCCAGCCCGGGTTTGTTTAAAGTGATTGAAAACGATATGCTGCATGGTTTTGGCAGATATAATGGCAAAGGATTCGGCCGTAAATTTGAAGTATGCGGCAAGTAATCGCAGGCCGTCTGAAACCTGCTTTACATTGGGTTTCAGACGGCCTTTTGTTTTTCTTTTTGTTGCTTCAAGCCATGGTTTGCCTTACAATGCGCGCTTCACTCTTACGGGAGTAGCCATTCGGCGCAATGCCGAAACCGTTGTCAACATAATCGGCTTGTGCGGCCGTGGCAGCGGTATCTTCTCTGCTTTATCGGAAGACAGGCAAGACGTAAGCGTTGTCCATACCCTTGCGGGCGGTATGCACAGCGCTTTTTGTTTGCCCGCTTTTCGGTTGAGTATCTTAAATCATGGAAGCTTTTTTCTCCTCGACGCTGGGCGTTGCCATTGCCGAAATCGGCGATAAAACGCAATTGCTGGCGCTCTTTTTGGCAGCACGTTTTGCCCACAAAAACGCGATTGTTGCCGGTATCTTTGTTGCAACCCTGTTGAACCATCTTGTTTCAGCCGCACTCGGCGTCTGGCTGGCATCCGCTATTTCGCCCGAAGTCATGAAATGGGTGGTCGGCGGCAGCTTTATTGCGGTCGGATTATGGCTGTTGCTGCCGGATAAAGACGAAGATCCTGACAGCAAGTGGCTGAAATACGGCGCATTTACGGCGACGGTCGTCCTGTTTTTCTTGGCGGAAATCGGCGACAAAACGCAGATTGCAACGGTTCTTTTGGCGGCAAAATACCAATCTATCCTGCTCGTCGTGGTCGGCAGTATTGCTGGTTTGATGATTGCTTCCGTGCCTGCCGTGTATTTGGGCGAAATGCTGATGCGCAAAATTCCGGCTAAAGCAGTGCGCATTGCCGCGTGTATCTTGTTCTGTCTGCTGGGTATTTTGACTCTGCTTGGCGACGGTATCATGTTGAAGGCCGTCTGAAATGTGGGACCTTGTTTTTGAACACAAAGACTTTGTGGTCATCAATAAGCCTTGCGGCATATCGGTGCACAGCGAATCGGAAGGGGAGGTTTGCCTGACCGTATCGCTGGCGCAGCAGCTCGGCGTTGAGCGCGTGTGGCTGGTTCACCGTTTGGACAAAGCCACCAGCGGCCTGTTGCTGCTTGCGCTCAACCGCGACAGCGCGGCGGCTTTATCGGCGCAGTTTGCCGAGAAAACCATGCGTAAAACTTATTTGGCACTCGGTACGCATAAGCCGGCGAAAAAGCAGGGCTGGGTGAAAGGCGGTATGGCGCGTTCGCGGCGCGGTACATGGAAGCTGACGCGTGATGAGGATAATTTTGCCGTTACCCGTTTCAGCAGCCAAAGCCTGAAGCCCGGTTTGCGCCTGTTTGTGTTGCAACCGTTTACCGGCAAAACCCATCAGCTGCGCGTGGCCATGAAAAGCATAGGCAGTCCGATTTTGGGTGATACGCTGTATGGCGGCGATGAGGCGGAACATCTGTTTCTGCACGCTTGGCGTTTGGTTTTCGACTATCGCAGCGAGCATTTCGATATTCGGGTTGCTCCCGATAAAACATGGCCGTCTGAAATCGATTTGTCGGCGTGTTTGGGTTTGGATGAATCCGAAGAGAAACAGTGAAATTTTTGTGTATTGAAAAGGCCGTCTGAAAATTGTTCAGACGGCCTTTTGATTGTTTCAAGTTTACATTTCCAATTCGCTCAAGCCCGGCAAGTCGGCAAAACAGCGGTCATGTGTGATTTGACAGAAGTTGTCCAGATAGCCTTTGTTGGCGTCTTCCGTACGAATGGCGGCATAAAGTTTGCTTTGCAGGCCGTCTGAAGTGATTTTGCGATGAACGACGTAGCCTTTTTCCAGATACGGCATGACCGTCCAGTAGGGTAGGGCGGCGATGCCGCGTTTGCTGGCAACCAATTGAATAATGGCAATGGTCAGCTCGCTGTGGCGGCGCGGCGGATTAATGCCTTTGGGCAGCAGCACTTTTTTGGGTAAGTCCAGCATTTCGTCGGGGACGGGATAAGTAATCAGGGTTTCGTCGATAAAGTCTTCCGCTTCCCAAACGTCTTTGTCGGCAAGCGGATGGTCTTCTGCGCAGATGCCGACCATTTCATAGGCAAACAGAGGGCGGTAGCTGATGCCGTTGAGCGGCTCGGCTTCGGAAACGATGGCAAGGTCGGCGCGGTGTTGCAGCAGCAGCCCGACCGGATCGGCTTGGAAACCGGAAACGATGTCCAATTCAACTTGCGGCCATAAGGGGCGGAACTCGCCCATGGCAGGCATCAGCCAGTCAAAGCAGGTGTGACATTCGACGGCAAGCCTGAGTTCGCCGGCTTCGCCTTCGATAATCCGCACCAAATCACGTTCGGCGGCGGCAACCTGCGGCAACAGCTCGCGCGCCAGTTGTAATAGGCGCATACCGGCCGGGGTGAAGCGCAAAGGTGTGGATTTGCGTTCAAACAACGGCGTTTCGTAATAATTTTCCAAGGCACGGATTTGGTGCGACAGGGCGGATTGGGTCAGGAAAACCCGTTTGGCGGCAAGGGAAACGCTGCCGGTTTCTTCTAAAGCCAGCAAGGTTTTGAGATGACGCAATTCAATAATAGAGTCCATGTGTTTTCAGACGGCCTGTGGGTAAGGTGGCGTATATTAAAATAATTCATGATGATGTGCAAATGATTAATGTTGGGAATGATTGCTGAAATCGGAATGTAAGAATTTGAGGCATAAACAGATTTTGCGGTTAGAATGCGAAGCTGTTTTTGAAGATAGATATAAGGAGCGGAATATGGCTTTACGCCGCGAAATTCTGGCTTGGTGCGATGAGACTTTGCAGGTTGGGTTGTTTAAGGACTATGCGCCCAACGGTTTGCAGGTTGAAGGCAAAGAAGAAATTGCCAAAATCGCCACTTCGGTTACCGCCAGCAAAGCAGCGATCGATTTTGCCGTAGAGCAGGGGGCGGATCTGCTTTTGGTTCACCACGGTATGTTTTGGAAAAGCGAGCCTGTCACGATTACCGGTTGGAAAAAAGCACGCATTGAAACCTTGCTGCAACACCAAATCAATATGGCGGGCTACCACCTGCCGCTGGACGCACACCCGCAATTGGGTAATAACGCGCAGTTGGCCGAGAAACTTGATTGGGTGCTCGAAAAACAATTCGGCGAGCAAAACCTGTTGAATACAGGCCGTCTGAAAACCACGCAAACGCTGGCGCAATTGTCTGAACGCATTGAGGCGGTATTTGACCGCAAGCCGACCGTTATCGGCGATCTTGAACGCGAAATCAAACGCATTGCCTGGTGCAGCGGCGGTGCGCAGGGATTTTTTCAGACGGCCGTAGACGAAGGTGTCGATGCGTATCTGACCGGTGAGATTTCCGAAGCGCAATATCATCTTGCCAATGAAACGGGTGTGGCATTTATCAGCGCAGGCCACCACGCGACAGAACGTTACGGCGTACGCGCCTTAGGCGATGCCGTGGCAGAAAAATTCGGTATCGAAGTGGTTCACTTTGATGAAAACAACCCTGCCTGAGTATTGAGCAATATCATAAAAACTTTACCTTATTTTAAATAATGCTTTGAGTATTACAACAAACTAGGTAGAATTACGCTGTTTAATGGCTCGGTATTCCCAAAATTTTAGGACGACTGAATAATGGATAATCAAGAAATCAACAACGGTCGCCGCCGTTTCCTGACACTGGCTACATGCGGTGCAGGCGGTGTGGCGGCTCTAGGCGTAGCTACGCCTTTCGTGGCCAGCTTCTTCCCATCGGAGAAAGCTAAGGCTGCCGGTGCTGCTGTCGAAGTAGATGTCAGCAAAATCGAAGCAGGTCAAATGCTGACTGCCGAATGGCAGGGTAAACCGATTTGGCTGGTCAACCGCACAGATCAACAGCTCAAAGACTTGAAAAGTTTGGATGGCGCAGTTACAGATCCTAATTCCGAAGTGGATCATCAGCCCGAAAACTGTAAAAACGAGACCCGTTCGATCAAGCCGAACCTCCTCGTCGCTATCGGTATCTGTACCCACCTGGGTTGCTCTCCGACCTACCGTCCCGACGTTGCCCCTGCGGATTTGGGCGCAGACTGGAAAGGCGGCTTCTTCTGCCCGTGCCACGGTTCGAAATTCGACATGGCAGGCCGAGTATACAAAGGTGTTCCTGCACCGACCAACTTGGTTGTACCGCCTTACAAATATCTGAGCGATACAACTGTTTTGGTGGGCGAAGACTAAAAATAAGGAACGATAATTATGGCAAACCAAACCAATAGCAAAGCAAAAGCATTGTTAGGCTGGATGGACGCTCGCTTCCCTCTGTCTAAAATGTGGAATGAGCATTTGGCTCAATACTATGCGCCGAAGAACTTCAACTTCTGGTATTACTTCGGCTCTTTAGCCCTGCTTGTCCTTGTAATTCAAATCGTCAGCGGTATTTTCCTGACCATGAACTACAAACCGGACGGCAACCTTAACGCCTACCATCTGCCTGCTGCCTTTACCGCAGTAGAGTACATCATGCGCGACGTGTCCGGCGGCTGGATTATCCGCTACATGCACTCCACCGGCGCATCTTTCTTCTTCATCGTCGTTTATCTGCACATGTTCCGTGGTCTGATTTACGGTTCATACAAAAAACCTCGTGAATTGGTGTGGATTTTCGGTTCCCTGATTTTCTTGGCATTGATGGCAGAAGCCTTTATGGGTTACCTGTTGCCTTGGGGTCAAATGTCCTTCTGGGGTGCGCAGGTAATTATTAACCTGTTCTCCGCCATCCCTGTTATCGGTCCTGATTTGTCCACTTGGATCCGCGGTGACTTCAACGTTTCCGACGTTACTTTGAACCGCTTCTTTGCCCTGCACGTTATCGCAGTACCTCTAGTATTGCTCGGCTTGGTTGTGGCTCACATCATCGCCCTGCACGAAGTGGGTTCTAACAACCCTGATGGCGTTGAAATCAAGAAAAACAAAGACGAAAACGGTATTCCACGCGATGGTATCCCATTCCATCCTTACTACACTGTTAAAGACATCTTGGGTGTTGTTGTATTCCTGATTGTCTTCTGTTCTGTGTTGTTCTTTGCACCTGAAGGCGGCGGCTACTTCTTGGAAGCGCCAAACTTCGATGCAGCAAATGCGCTGAAAACACCTCCTCACATTGCGCCGGTATGGTACTTCACTCCGTTCTACGCAATTTTGCGTGCGATTCCTTCCTTTGCCGGTACTCAGGTATGGGGTGTAATCGGTATGGGTGCAGCAGTTGTCCTGATCGCCTTGTTGCCTTGGTTGGATAAAGGCGAGGTTAAATCTGTCCGCTATCGTGGCCCAATCTTCAAAACTGCGTTGGTTCTGTTCATCATTGCCTTCATCGGTTTGGGTATTTTGGGTGCAATGGTAGCAACTGATACTCGTACTTTGGTTGCACGTATCCTGTCTTTCGTCTACTTTGCATTCTTCCTGGGTATGCCGTTCTATACCAAACTGGATACCAACAAACCAGTTCCTGAACGCGTAACCATGAGCACTACTAAACAAAAAATTATGTTCTTTGTTTACGTCGGTATTACCGTTGTCGGTGCTTACTTGTTTGCAACCAATATCTGATGAGGGCAGCGAAAATGAAACAAACTTTGAAAAACTGGTTTGCTGCCTTATTGCTGGCAGTGCCTATGAGTGCAGCCGTCGCCAGCGGCGGCCATGCAAACTACGAAAAAGTCGATATCGACCTGCGTGATCAAGTCAGTCTGCAGCACGGTGCGCAAATCTTTACAAACTACTGTTTGTCTTGTCACTCTGCAAGCGGTATGCGCTTCAACCGTCTGAAAGATATTGGTTTGACTGAAGATGAAATCAAGAAAAACCTGATGTTCACAACAGACAACGTTGGTGATGTAATGGTAGCGGCAATGGATCCGAAAGATGCCTCCAAATGGTTGGGTGCGCCTCCGCCGGATTTGACCCTGATTGCTCGTTCTAAAGGTGCAGACTACCTGTACGCTTATATGCGCGGTTTCTATAAAGACCCAACTCGTCCGAACGGTTGGAACAATACCGTTTTGGCCGGCGCGAGTATGCCTCACCCATTGTGGGAGCAACAAGGTGTTCAAGCCGTTGAGTTGGATGCCAAAGGTCAGCCTGTTATGATTAAAGACGAGCATGGCAACCTGACTCCTAAACTGTATTGGGAATCTACCGGTCTGCACAGCCGTCGTCTGCCTAACGGTAAAGTAATCCAAAAAGAGTACGATGCTTATGTGCGCGATTTGGTAAACTACCTGGTATACATGGGTGAGCCTGCTCAATTGCAACGCCACCGTATCGGTTACATGGTTTTGACATTCCTGTTTGCCGTAATGTTGCCGTTGGCGTACTTCCTGAAAAAAGAATTCTGGAAAGACGTTCATTAATTCTTTTGAATCAAAAAGGCAAGCCTGTTTCGGGTTTGCCTTTTTTTGCTTGATTAATTTATGTTGAATTAATGAAAATCTAAAAATTTCTTAATGTAAACAGTGTGTTATTTTTAATTTATGGATTAAGTATTTGAAATTATGTATAATTCTTTCAGAATTTTTATAAGGCTTAAGGCCGTCTGAAAAGATTGATCAGGAGTAGAAGATTATGATGACTTTGTATTCGGGTATTACTTGTCCATTCAGCCAACGTTGCCGTTTTGTATTGTATGAGAAAGGCATGGATTTTGAAATCAAAGATGTGGACGTGTTCAATAAACCTGAAGACTTGGCTTTGATGAATCCGTATAACCAAGTACCGGTCTTGGTTGAGCGTGATTTGATTTTGCACGAATCAAACATTATCAACGAATACATTGACGAGCGTTTCCCTCATCCTCAGTTGATGCCGGGTGATCCTGTTATGCGCGGTCGCGGCCGTTTGGTGCTGTACCGCATGGAAAAAGAATTGTTCAGCTTGGTGCAAGTGTTGGAAAACCCTGAATCTACCAATAAAGAACAAGCTAAAGCGCGTGAAGCCATTGGCAATGGTTTGACTCTGTTGGCACCGTCTTTTACTAAAAACAAATACATCTTGGGCGACGACTTCTCTATGATTGATGTTGCCTTGTCTCCACTGTTGTGGCGTTTGGACTATTACGACATCAAACTGGGTAAATCTGCTGCGCCTTTGCTGAAGTACGCCGAGCGGATTTTCCAACGCGAAGCCTTTATTGAAGCATTGACGCCGGCTGAAAAAGCCATGCGTCGTTAAGGGACGGATCTATGGCAACTTCAACCAAACCGTATTTGTTGCGTGCTTTGTATGAATGGTGTTTGGATAATAACCAAACACCACACATCGTGGCTTGGGTAAATGAACATACCCGTGTGCCGATGCAGTATGTGCGTGATAATGAAATTGTTTTAAATATTGGCCCTACTGCCAGCCATAACTTGAATATCGACAACGAATGGGTCAATTTCTCTGCCCGTTTTTCCGGCGTAGCGCACGAGATTTGGATTCCGGTCGGTCATATTATCAGTATATTTGGCCGCGAAAGTGGAGAGGGTATGGGGTTTGAGGTAGAGCCATATCAGCCTGCTTCTGTTGAAGCTCCAGCGGCTGAAGATAAAAAAGCTGAATCTGCGGAAGAAAAGCCGAAAAAAGTATTGAAGCTTGTGAAGTAATTAAAAGATAAAAGGCCGTCTGAAATGTTTCAGACGGCCTTTATTGATTGGGTATTGAAATGGCTTAATGAATGAGCAATCAGTTATTAATCAAACCAAACAAAAAAGCTCTTGCGTTTAACAAGAGCTTTTTTGTTTAGTGGTGGAGGTAAGCGGGATCGAACCGCTGACCTCTTGCATGCCATGCAAGCGCTCTACCAACTGAGCTATACCCCCGAAATTTGGTGGCGAATCAGGGACTCGAACCCCGGACACAAGGATTATGATTCCTCTGCTCTAACCGACTGAGCTAATTCGCCGTTTCGTGAAGTCGCTATTATAGTTTTTTTTGAATATTTGGCAAGCGTTAATTTTAATTTTTTTTATTTCTTATTGTTTTTAAAAAATAAAAAGTAGGTTATCAGGCTATAGCTTATGGCAAATATCGCCGTGGCTGAAGCCTCTCCAATCGATATCGATGTTTTTGCCAAAAGCGATCACTTTAAAAAGTTCGCCCATTTCGTGCTGATGTATCAGTTTTTGTACTGAGGCGGCGGCTTGGATATATTCAACCGAATCCGGGCTGCCAACCTGTTCCAGCAGATCAGTGATGCCGAGATTGAGTAGGAAATAAGATTGAGGCAGGTAGCCGATTAAGTCTAAACCTGATTCCGTGCCGGCGCGTGCAATATCAGTGAAATTGACGTGTGCGGTTAGATCGGTCAGGCCGATATTGAAAAATGGGTCATGGATAGTGTGATGGCGATAGTGGCCGATAAATGTGCCTTCTTTACGTTGCGGGTGGTAATACTGAGCGGCATCGAAGCCGTAATCGATAAATATTATGCCGCCGCGCTGCAATTTGGCGGCCAGGGTTTGGATAAAGGCATATTGTGCAGGATGTAGCTCGCTTGTGTATGAATGGAGGGGAGGGAGGTACAAGGAGGCTGTTTGTATCAGTTCGGCTTGGGTCAATGGTCTGATGGCTTCGATTAGCTCGTCATTCTCTAGGCTCACGCCGATTTGTTGAAACCCTTCATCTTGATAAATCAAGCGTTCAACCGGCATGGCATCCAATACTTCGTTGCCGATGATGATACCGTCAAAGTGTTCGGGCAATGTGGTGAGGTGGATGATTTTGGCGGCTGCTTCGGGAGATGTGTGCTCAAGAATATGTTCACGTTGTCTCTCTGCAAGCTCTGCCGATAGCTCAATAATGTAGTAATGATTCAAGCCGTCTGAAAGATTTTGCAAGAGTGTGGTGGCGAGATGGCCTGTGCCTGCACCAAATTCATAGATATTGCCTGCTGTTTGCGGCAGTAATTCGGCAAGTTGTTTGGCAAGGGTTTGTCCGAATAGGGGGGAAAGGGTAGGTGCAGTGATGAAGTCGCCGTCCATGCCGATTTTATGGCTGCCTCCGCTGTAATAGCCGTATTGAGGTGTGTAAAGGGCAAGCTCCATAAACCGGGAGAAGGGTATCCAGTTTTGATGTTGTTCAATTTCGTCTTTTATGAGCTTCGTCAGGTGTGCTGAAGAGGCTTGTGCATCAGTGGAAGGGAGGGGGAGTTGTGGCTTCATGACTGTTAGATAATGTAAAAAATTTGAATTTGTTTGTATATTATAGCCCCTTGTGAGAGGGGTAGTAATTGGGTATAAAAATACTATATGTAGTATTTTAATAACACAAATAATACTATATATAGTGTTTTATGCTATATGGAATGACTGAAATATTAATTTGCCATGCATTTCTATATATATAACCTATTGAATTTTAAGTGTTTAGTGTTTCATTTCAGATAAAGGGTTGATTTGACCTGATTGCCAAAATTTCTTATAGTGTCGGTTAGTGGGGCATAGTGGGTGAAAGTGGTTACTTTTTCCTAAAAAGTGTTCCGTAGAAGTGAAAACGAAATATTTTAGGAAGGTGGGATTTTTAATCCCACTCTAGTTTTATTTTAATCGAATTTGGGGTGTGATGTGTTTGGCGGTGCTCATGAATTGAGTATGGACAGTAAAGGGCGGTTGGCGATTCCTGCCAAATTCCGTGATATTTTGCTGCGCCGTTATACGCCTGCAATTGTGGTCACACTGGATTCTCGAAAAAAATTATTGATGTACCCCGAGCCCATTTGGGAAGAAAAAGCCGAGCAGATTTTGAAGTTGAAAGTGGCCGGCAATGAATCTTTGCAACGGTATCAGAATTTGCTGCTGCACAATGCGGAGATTTTGGAGTGGGATAGCGCCGGACGCGTTTTGATTCCGGCCAATCTGCGCAAACGCGTGGATTTTGAAAAAGAAGTTACTTTGGTTGGCCGTGCAAACCGTATGGAGTTGTGGGGCCGCGAACATTGGGAAGAGGAAATGAATCAGGCTTTGGATATCGATCCTGATGAATTGGCTTTCCAATTGAGTCAAACGGATTTGCAATTGTGAGTAAAGTTGAAAATTATCAGCATGTTGCTGTCTTGTTGCATGAGGCGGTGGATGCGTTAGCAATCCGTGAAGATGGGATTTATGTGGACGGTACGTTCGGTAGGGGAGGGCATTCCCGGCTGATTTTGTCACGTTTGGGTGAGCAGGGTCGTTTGGTTGTTTTTGATAAAGACCCGGAGGCGATTGCGGTAGCTAATGAGCTGGCGGCGCAAGATAAACGTGTCCGTGTCGTACACAATGGTTTTGAGACATTTCAGACGGCCTTGGATGAATTGGGCATCGATAAGATTGACGGTGCGCTTTTTGATTTGGGGATTTCGTCGCCGCAAATTGACGATGGCAGCCGCGGATTCAGTTTCCGCTTTGATGCGCCGTTAGATATGCGGATGGATCCGACCCGCGGGATGTCTGCGGCAGAATGGATTGCAACTGCATCCGAACAGGATTTACACGAGGTAATTAAGAATTATGGTGAAGAGCGGTTTAGTCGCCAGATTGCGCGCGCCATTGTTGCGCAACGGGAGGAAAGTCCCATCGATACAACCCGCAAGCTGGCGCAGCTTGTGGCGCAAAACGTCCGTACTCGTGAGCGCGGACAAGACCCTGCAACGCGCACCTTCCAAGCAGTTCGCATCTTTATTAACCGCGAGCTCGAAGAGGTAGAGGCAGTCTTGCCACAGGTTGCAGGCCGTCTGAAAGAGGGTGGACGTTTGGCCGTCATTGCGTTCCATTCGCTGGAAGACAGAATTGTGAAGCAGTTTATTAAAAAATATTCGCAACATGCGCCTTTGCCCCGTTGGGCAGTGGTTAAGGAAGCGGATTTGCCTCAGCCGCCTTTGAAGGCTGTGGGCAAAGCAATTAAACCGGGTTCGGCAGAGACTGAAGCCAATCCGCGTGCACGCAGTGCAGTTTTGCGTGTGGCGGAGCGAAGCAGTGGCGAAATTTCGGTTGTTGACTAGGGAAGCGTTTCGGCATTGTCGCAAGGGATGTTTCTGTTGACAGGCCGTCTGAAAGTTTGAAATGGGTAAGTTGAATATTTTATTACTGGTTTTGGTGACGGTTTCGGCCTTTGCCGTAGTGTTTAAGCAAAATCAGTCGCGCTTGCACTTTATCGAGTTGGATAAGGCGCAAAAGCGGGAAATTCAGTTGGAACAGGATTACGCGCGCTTGAAGCTGGAGCAGGCAAGATTGGCCAACCACAAACTGATTAAAGTGGCGGCCGAAAAGCAACATCTGCTTCCGCCGGGTGCGCATAATACGGCTATGCTGGAACGCAAAAAATAAGAATATAGCCTTGTTTTCAAGGTGTTTACGGGAATTAATAGCTCACTGAGCAGCTAAGTCATGAGAAGTCCAACATGTTAATTAAGAACGAATATAAACCTCAAATGCTGTCTGGAACTACAAAAACAAAAAAACCGTTGACAAGTAACGGGCGTATCGGTTTGGTGCTGGGCGCTGTTGCGCTGGCGTTTACCGGTCTGTTGGTACGCGGGGTTTATCTGCAAACCAGTCAGCATGAATTTTTGAAAAATCAGGGCGACCAACGTTTTGTGCGTACGCTTCCGCTGCCGGCATCACGCGGTATGATTACCGACCGCAATGGTGCCACATTGGCTTTGAGTGCGCCTACTGAATCATTGTATGCCATGCCTTCCGGTATGGAGGAAATGCCGACTGACGAGCAGTTGGAAAAATTGTCGGCCATTGCCGATGTGCCTGTTGAAGTTTTGAAAAATAAATTGTCTAAAAAAGACAAAGGCTTTATCTACCTGAAACGTCAACTCAGCTACGAGAAAGCAGAAGAAATCAAGGCATTGGGCATTAAAGGCATCGCATTCCAAAAAGAATTGAAACGTCATTACCCGATGGGCAATCTGTTTGCGCACGTTATCGGTTTTACCAATATCGACGGCAAAGGTCAGGAAGGCTTGGAGCTTTCCCGTGAAGACAGCCTGCGCGGTGAAGATGGTGCGAAAGTCGTATTGCGCGATAACAAAGGCAATATCGTAGACAGCCTCGACTCTCCGCGCAACAGCGTGCCTAAAAACGGGCAAGACATGATTTTGTCTTTGGATCAGCGTATTCAAACGCTGGCGTATGACGAGTTGAACAAGGCTGTGGCTTATCACAAAGCCAGAGCGGGTACAGTTGTGGTATTGGATGCACAAACTGGCGAGATTTTGGCGTTGGTCAACAGCCCGGCTTACGATCCGAATCAACCGGGTCAAGCAAATAGCGAACAGCGCCGCAACCGCTCCGTAACCGACATGATTGAACCTGGTTCTGCCATGAAGCCGTTTACCATTGCCAAAGCATTGGATTCAGGCAAAGTGGATGCAACCGATACGTTCAACACCCTGCCTTACAAAATCGGTCCGGCTACCGTACAAGATACCCACGTTTATCCTACTTTGGATGTGCGCGGCATTATGCAAAAATCTTCCAACGTCGGTACCAGTAAACTTTCTGCCATGTTTACGCCTAAAGAAATGTACGATTTCTATCACGATTTAGGTGTGGGCGTGCGTATGCATTCAGGCTTTCCTGGTGAGACTGCAGGTTTGTTGAGAAGCTGGCGCAGATGGCAAAAAATCGAACAGGCAACCATGTCTTTCGGTTATGGTCTGCAATTAAGCTTATTGCAATTGGCGCGAGCCTATACTGTCTTGACCCATGACGGCGAATTGTTGCCGGTAAGTTTTGAAAAACAAGCGGTTGCCCCTAAAGGCAAGCGCGTCATCAAAGCCTCTACTGCGAAAAAAGTGCGCGAGTTGATGGTTTCCGTTACTGAAGCCGGCGGTACCGGTACTGCCGGTGCTGTGGATGGTTTCGACGTAGGTGCGAAAACCGGTACGGCGCGTAAACTGGTCAATGGCCGCTATGTGGACAACAAACACGTCGGTACGTTTATCGGCTTTGCTCCGGCTAAAAATCCACGCGTGATCGTGGCCGTTACCATCGACGAACCTACTGCCAACGGCTATTACGGCGGCGTGGTTGCCGGTCCCGTATTCAAAGAAGTCATGAGCGGAAGCTTGAACATCTTAGGCGTTTCCCCGACCAAGCCTTTAAGTAATACCGCTACTGTCAAAGTACCGTCATAATCCAAACAATCAAAGAGATATTGTTTATGTTCAGCAAGTTAACCCCCTTGGCTGAAACCAACTTTCCGCCTCTGCTGTGTGAAAACGCAGCAGGGCGTTTGTTGCATTCAGACAGCCGACAAATTAAACAGGGTGACATTTTCGTTGCCTGTCAGGGCGAATATACAGACGGCCGCAGCTATATCCCTGCCGCCATCGCCAACGGTGCCACCTTTGTTTTTTGGGATGATGACGGCAAATTCACATGGAATCCCGAATGGAACGTTCCCAATCAAGGCATTAAAGATCTGAAACATTGCGCCGGTATGTTGGCGGCACAGGTTTACGGCAATGTTTCAGACGACCTTAAAGTTTGGGGCGTAACCGGTACCAACGGTAAAACCTCTATCACACAATGGCTGGCGCAAGCCGCCGATCTGTTGGGCGAAAAAACCACTATTATCGGCACGGTCGGCAACGGCTTTTGGGGCGCATTGGAAGAGACCACGCATACCACGCCTGCTCCTGTCGATGTCCAAACCCTGCTCTACCGTTTCCGCCAGCAAGGTGCAACAGCCGCCGCGATGGAAGTTTCCAGTCACGGCCTTGACCAATCGCGCGTCAACGGCGTGCCGTTTCGCAGCGCAATCTTTACCAATCTCACCCGCGACCACCTCGACTATCATGGCACCATGGAAGCCTATGGTGCCATCAAATCGCGCCTGTTCTACTGGCATGGTCTGCAACACGCCATCATCAATGTCGATGACGAATACGGTGCAGAACTCGCAGGCCGTCTGAAAAAAGACTGTCCCAATTTAGCCGTTTACGGCTACGGCTTCAGCGAGCAAGCCGATATCCGCATTACCGCTTTCACCGCTTCTTCAGACGGCATGGAAGCCGTATTCCAAACCCCGTGGGGCGAAGGAAAATGCCGTACCCGTCTGCTCGGACGGTTCAACGCGCAAAACCTCGCCGCCTGCGTTGCCTTGCTGTGTGCCAACGGTTATCCACTAAATAACGTTTTGGAAGTACTGGCAAAAATCCGTCCTGCTTCAGGCCGCATGGATTGCATTATGAACAGCGGCAAACCTTTGGTTGTTGTCGATTATGCCCACACGCCGGATGCACTGGAAAAAGCACTCTCCACTTTGCAGGAAATCAAACCACAGGGCGCGGCTTTGTGGTGCGTATTTGGCTGCGGAGGTAACCGAGACCGCGGCAAACGCCCATTGATGGGTGCGGCAGCAGTTCAGGGTGCCGATAAAGTAGTGGTTACCAGCGATAACCCGCGCTTAGAAAATCCGCAAGACATCATCAACGACATCCTACCTGCCGTGCCTAATCCTGAACGCGTCGAAGTTGATCGTGCCGTTGCCATCCGTTATGCGGTTGAGCAGGCTGCCACGAACGATATCATTCTGATTGCCGGTAAAGGACATGAAAACTATCAGGATGTACAAGGCGTGAAGCACCATTTCTCCGATTTTGAAATCGCAGAAAAATCATTAGCAGAGCGCGGTTAAGCCATATCGCAAATTTTCAGACGGCCCGAAACCTTAAGGCCGTCTGAAAAAGATTTAAACATATACAATAAAAGCAATACGACACACGCATTACGGCACGTCAGCCATTAAACCCATCACAGTTGTTTGTTTCGGAGGACTTTTTAACAAGGCCGTCTGAACAACAAGGAGACCGATTTGATGCTGAAAATGCCGACAAAAACCTTATTAATCAGTGCAGCCGTAGTTTTATTCGCAGGCTGTACAACCAAACAACTTCCGCGCCCTGCTGCCGAAATCGAGCAGTTGAGGGCGCAACAGCCTCCTGCCGAGCAAAGCCTACCGAATCCTGTTAAAGGCAAGCGTTTTGACGATACTTGGGGCGCGGCGCGCAGTCAGGGGCGCAGGCATGAAGGTGTAGATATTTTTGCTAAGAAAAATACGCCGATACGCAGTACCACGCCCGGTATCGTAACCAAAATTGGACGCAACCGATTGGGCGGTAAAGTTATCGGTATTCAAGGGCCGGGTGCGTGGCATTACTATGCCCACCTGAATAAATTTGCCCGTATCCGCCTGTATGAGCGAGTAAAAGAAGGGCAGGTTATCGGCTATGTCGGTAAAACCGGCAATGCCAGGGCTACACCGGCTCACCTGCATTACGGCGTGTATCTGCCAAACGGCGCGGTGAATCCGTATCCGCTGATTAATCAGAACAGATAGGCCGTCTGAATTAAATATAGGTTTTTTAATTGTCTTGTATTTTCTTATTAATTTATTTTTAATAAGATTTAGTGGGTAAGTTTTAAATTAAGGATTTTAGGATTGAAAAATGAATAGAAAATTATTGTTAGGTTTGCTTTGTATCGTATTTTCTATAGATATTTCTGCAAAAACCAGAAATGTTCCAGTTTCTCAGAGTAATATGCAGCTTAAAGAATTATTGTTGATTTTCTCAGACACGAAGCAGCCTGAAGTAGGGACTGAGGCAGACCGGTACCATATTAAGGGTATGAAATGGCAGTATGGCAACCTAAAAAAAGAGAAGAATATGTATAACTCCAGTCGAATAAAGGTCAAAACTTTGAAAGATAGTGAAGTCATTATACATGGTCGAGATGGTTATATTAATTCAATCGACTTATCAAGCTCATATCCGAATAAACAATTTAAAAAAATTTTGGAAGCTAATTTGGGTAAGGGAGTAGTGAAGGAGTTAGTGGGTTGTAGAAGTGAATTTATACCAACGGAAAAAGCCTATCAAATCAGTTTTAAAGATAGGGCGGTTATTTATGTGAATGCGGATGCAAATTTTGATTCTGAGCCATTTATGTCTCCGTTATACACGCTTTTTCAATTTAGCTTGACGCGACCAAGCCATTGGAAGTGTTAATCTAAATATTTAAAATCTAGATTTGTTATTTAAGGAAAATTAATTAAGATGGCAACATATGAGCAAGAGCTTCAAAAAGCGCAACAGGAGTTAGATAAATGGTTTTTAGGTAAAACTTCAAAGGGATATGAGTCAGGAAGTGGAGGACCTGCAACAATTTCTTCAGGAGTCGGTGACCCAGGAGGTGTTTCTTATGGTTCTTATCAATTATCTACTACTAAGGGGACACTTGCAGAATACTTGAAATATAGCAATAACTATAATCATGCTTTTGATGGGCTAGAACCTAAAACAAAAGGGTTTGATCAAAAATGGAAAGATTTAGCAATCACTGATTCTAAATTTCATCAGTCGCAACATGAGTTTATTGCTTCAAAACATTATCAGCCCCAATTACAGGCATTGAAACAGGCAGGGTTTGATTTTTCTAAACGAGGAAAAGCCGTGCAAGATATGGTATGGAGTTTGGCTGTTCAGCACCGGAGAGGTACGATGAGTAAGATTGATCGTGGAGAGAAAGAGAGCGGCCTTGATTTTAAAACTGCAACTGATGCTGAAATAATTGAGGCTGTATATGATAGTAAATTACGTCATTACAAACAAGATTTTATGAGTTCTAGTCCAAAAGTCCAAGAGGGTGTTCGTAGGCGGATTTTATCGGAAAAAGCCGATTTGCTCCGATTAGATAGATATGAAAAATTGCTCGAAGGTCAGCAGCAGGAAAAAGAAAAAAATGCTGATAATGGTATCGAACAACATAAGCCTTTATCAAAATATGAGGAAACCCGCTCGATGCTTCAAGGTTTGCTAAACGATACTGACGGTTCATATGCCAAAAAGCTTCTAGCAAATAATCAGGAAGAAGTTGCTGGTTTTAGCGAGAAAATCCAAGGACGTATCGAACAAACAAAATTGCAAGAATTGACTGAACGTGAAAGCAGAAATACGCTGCAACAAGAAGAACAACAGCGGAATTTTTCCCGTTCTGTATAGTTTTTGTATGAATATTGGTAATTTAGTCTCCCTATGGAAGTTTATCCATAGGGAGTTTGGATTGACATGTGAGATTAATAATGAATGAGCTTGATAGAGCTTCAGAGCAAATACAGAACCTGATGATCGATATGGTCATGGTCATGGAAAAATATAAAGAGGATAGTGGAAAAATTGTAGATAATATCCAAAAGGAGCTAGATAGTTCTTTAAATCAGCAGCGAAAAATGATAGTTGATATGGTCAGGGATGACATTCTTCATCAAGCCTCGGTGCAAGTAAAAGCGTATACTCAAAATATGGATGATGCACGGAAACAGATGGTTGATCAGGTGCGTGAATTTAATACTTATTTATGCGCAGTTAAAAGTGAAAACCAAAAAATATTTAGAATGACTGTATTGGGTATGGTACTTACTTTAACTATGTTAGTTCTTGGTGGTATTGCATTGGTTTTCTTCTATTCGAACATTATCTCTCAAAAGAAATTAGAGGCAGATATGCTGAATAGGATTAACAGTTCAGATATTGTGCGTTGCGGAGATAGTTTGTGTGCAAAAACAGGAAAGGCTGGAAATAATGGTTATCGGGTTATTCAACATCGATTTTCAGATAAATAAACAGTCATTTGATTATTAATTAAAAAAGCTATGAAACCATTAGACCTTAATTTTATTTGTCAAACCCTCGACCTTCCGATGCCGTCTGAAAATCAACCCGTTTCGCGTATTGTTACAGACAGCCGCGATATTCAGGATGGCGACGTATTTTTCGCGCTTGACGGTGAGCGTTTTGACGCGCATGACTTTGTTGAAGATGTGTTGGTAGCAGGGGCAACGGCGGTTGTGGTTTCGCGCGAAGATTGCGCGGCTCTGGAAGGCGCATTGAAGGTTGACGATACGCTTGTGGCTTTGCAAAAACTGGCGAAGGCGTGGCGTGAAAATGTGAATCCGTTTGTTTTTGGCATTACCGGCTCTTCCGGTAAAACGACGGTTAAAGAGATGTTGGCCGGCGTATTGCGTCATCGATTCGGTAATGAAGCTGTGTTGGCGACTGCCGGCAATTTCAACAATCATATCGGCCTGCCGCTGACTTTGTTAAAACTGAACGAAAAACACCGCTATGCCGTCATTGAAATGGGTATGAACCATTTTGGCGAGTTGTCTTTGCTGACCCGAATCGCCGGTCCGAACGTTGCTTTGGTCAATAATGCCTTGCGCGCGCATGTCGGTTGCGGTTTCGATGGTGTTGGCGACATTGCCAAAGCAAAAAGTGAAATCTACGAAGGTTTGCTTTCAGACGGCATTGCGTTGATTCCGTGCGAAGATGCCAATATCGCTACATTTGAAGCGGCTACTGCACAATTGAACGCTCAGTCTTTCGGTGTTGCCAGTGGCGATGTCCATGCGGAAAATATTGAGTTGAAGCCGTTGTCTTGTGCGTTTGATTTGGTGCGTGGTAATGAACGTGTTGCTGTGGTACTGCCGGTCCCTGGCCGTCACAATGTGCATAATGCCGTAGCAGCGGCGGCTCTGGCTTTGGCGGCAGGTTTGAGCCTTGCCGAAGTTTCAGACGGCCTGAAAAATTTCAGTAATATCAAAGGCCGTCTGAATATCAAGCAAGGCATTAAAGATGCAACTTTGATTGACGATACTTATAATGCCAACCCTGACAGTATGAAAGCCGCCATTGATGTGCTCGCCGCTATGCCTGCGCCGCGTATTTTTGTAATGGGTGATATGGGTGAATTGGGTGAGGATGAAGCCGCCGCCATGCACGTCGAAGTTGGCGCGTATGCACGGGATAAAGGCATCGAGGCCGCGTATTTTGTCGGCGACAACAGCGTTGAAGCAGCGGAAACGTTTGGAGCGGAAGGTTTGTGGTTTGCTGACAAAGATCCGCTGATTCAAGTGTTGAGCCACGATTTGCCCGAACGCGCTACTGTATTGGTCAAAGGCTCGCGCTTTATGAAGATGGAAGAAGTGGTCGAGGCGTTGGCAACAACAACTGCGTAAAAGGCCGTCTGAAATATGAAAAAAATTTTTCTATTGGCTGGTTTGCTGATTGCCGCGTTTTATGCCGGAATGAAAGTACAGGCATTTATTTATGAAGATACCTGCTTGGACTTGGGCGGCGGAAAGAATCCTGGAAACTATCCGATTTGCGTGGTAGAGAAATAATCTTACTCAACAAGGCCGTCTGAAATTTCAGACGGCATACCGATTTATTTTTAATTGGGCAATAAGCCCGCCGTAACAACAAAAACAAAAAAGGAAGCCCCATGTTTTTATGGCTCGCACATTTCAGTAACTGGTTAACCGGCCTGAATATTTTTCAATACACCACATTCCGCGCCGTTATGGCGGCTTTGACTGCTTTGGCGTTTTCTCTATTGCTTGGTCCGTGGACCATCCGCAAGCTGACTGCGCTTAAGGTTGGCCAAGCCGTCCGTACCGACGGACCTCAAACCCACCTGATCAAAAACGGTACGCCAACCATGGGCGGCTCGCTGATTTTGACCGCCATTACCGTGTCCACAATTTTGTGGGGCAACTGGGCAAATCCTTATATTTGGATTCTCTTAGGCGTCCTGCTTGCTACCGGCGCACTCGGTTTTTACGACGACTGGCGTAAAGTGGTTTATAAAGACCCTAACGGCGTGTCTGCCAAATTTAAAATGGTGTGGCAGTCCAGCGTTGCCATCATCGCTGGTTTGGCATTGTTCTACCTTGCGACAAACTCTGCCAACAATATCCTGATTGTTCCCTTCTTCAAACAAGTTGCCTTGCCGCTTGGCGTAGTCGGTTTCTTGGTATTGTCCTACTTGACCATCGTCGGCACATCCAATGCCGTTAACCTGACCGACGGTTTGGACGGCTTGGCCGCATTCCCTGTTGTACTTGTTGCAGCCGGTCTTGCCATCTTTGCTTATGCCAGCGGACACTCCCAATTTGCACAATACCTGCAATTGCCTTACGTTGCCGGCGCAAACGAAGTGGTGATTTTCTGTACCGCCATGTGTGGCGCGTGTCTCGGCTTTTTGTGGTTTAACGCTTATCCGGCACAAGTCTTTATGGGCGACGTCGGCGCGCTCGCGCTTGGCGCGGCGCTTGGTACCGTTGCCGTCATCATCCGCCAAGAATTTGTCCTCGTCATCATGGGTGGCCTGTTTGTTGTTGAAGCCATTTCCGTTATGTTACAGGTCGGTTGGTACAAACGCACCAAAAAACGCATCTTTCTGATGGCGCCGATTCATCATCATTACGAACAAAAAGGCTGGAAAGAAACCCAAGTCGTCGTCCGTTTCTGGATTATCACCATCGTCTTGGTACTGATTGGTTTGAGTACCCTTAAAATCCGCTAAATCTCCAATGGCCGTCTGAAAGTTTCAGACGGCCATTATGTAATGGTAAGCATGCTTGCCTGAATCCTCTATTTCAAAAATAAATTCCGCAATAATCCACACAGAAAGTCTCCAAACATGTACCAATCTTTCGGCGGCGCAACCGGCATCCGCACCCTGACCGACCGTTTCTACGACTTAATGGAACTTGAGCCGCAATACCAAGCCTTGCGCCAAATGCACGGCGAAGACATGACCCTGATACGCGAAAAGCTCTACGAATTTTTCAGCGGCTGGCTCGGCGGCCCGCAACTTTTTGTCGAAAAATACGGCCATCCCCAACTGCGCGCCCGCCATATGCCTTTTGCCGTCAACGTACAAGTCCGCAACGAATGGATCGCCTGCTTTGCCCAAGCCATGAGTGAACTGGACATCGACAAAGCACTTGCCGAACCTGTTTTAATCCAAGTTTTTGCAATGGCAGATTGGTGCCGTAACCAAAACGAAGACGGTGTTGAACCGCCTATGCCGCCGATGGCGGTTGATCCCATAATCCGCATTCCTGAATTGAAAAACGTATTAAAGCAATATGGCGTGGACAGTTATTTTGAAGGTTGAGGTCGTCTGAAAAGTGATTATGATAGCAAATGTAAAAATAGATTAATCATCATGATAAAGGGGGGGCTTTAAACTCAAATCATGAAAAGGTCGGATTCTGAATCCAGCCTACGGCTAAAACAGGAGGTAATATGGATGTTGTAGGAATAATGCTGATGTGGTTAGTTGGAATAGTCTTTTTTCCTATTATTGTGTACATCGTATGGAGAATTTATAAATATACGTGCACACTTCCTATAAAAGTGCGGCGATGTATAGCAATTTTAATCATTGTTACCCCGTTAATTTTATATATGGGTATGTCGCAAATCGTAGATAAAGGATATTGCATTAGGGACAGAAAGTATTTTTCTGAATATTCAAAAGAAAAAATGGTTAATGATGCAATAATTTTGTTGATAAATAAGAGTTCAGATATTTCTTTGGGTGGGTATAAAAAAAATCAAGATTTTTCTAAAAATTCTGAGACTTTTGATATTGCTAATTTTAAATCATTTAATGATGATTGCTGTCATGTATATATAGGTGATATTAATGACGGTAGCGGTCCGGTTAAATATGTCTATAAATTCACTGGGAAATTTTATGGATATGTAATGTTGGAGTATTGGCAAATAAGGCCAAATTTTAAAATGGATGAAGAACAAAAGCGTGTTTATCAGAAAATTGAAAAAACAAGAAGCTATTATGGAGTGAGCCGTTGCGGAGAAGTTTTTGAAATTCCCAGTTATCTATATTTTTAAAATTGTGGAAAAGATATAAGAAAGGATAGATATGTTGAGATTTCTACTTGGAATTAGTTTTTGTATAACATTATCAGCTTGCCAAACAGAAACTTTGGTAAAAGATGTGAACATTTCGAAAAAACAGGAGTTGCATAATATGAATATGAATACTTATTTTGCTAAGAATACAAAAAAATTAGATGAGGTGATACAAATTCCTAGTGAGGGTGTTAAATCTATCGATGTATATGCTCTCTATGGATTTGTTGAATCATTTTCGCCCATTTCTACTGCTGAGCAAATTAAACAAAGAGTAGGGGAAGGTTTGGGTTATAAGGACTTATTTGGTACAAAATCTGTCCATTACCGTTTAGAACCAAAAGACTTTTCTCATTTTTTCTCTGGTTTTAATAGAATTAAAAGTACATTAAATCCCTATGATAAATTTGATTCAGTATATTTGATATTGATTGAAATTAAGTATAACACCCATTCTGTCCAAATACTTACTCGAGAGGCAGCAGCGGGAGAAGCTTTTTTATTCAGTAAAATTATTAAGAATGATGAGAGATTTTTGATTTTATTAGATTCAAAAGGATTAAAAGAGTTATTTAATACGATAGACCCAAATCAAAATATCCTGAAATGATTAATTTAGGTTGGAGCTATTTTTGACAAGCAGTGTGGATTTTAATAAGAAAGATTTTGTTGCCAATATCGTCCAAGAATTTGCAGCAGGTAGAATGGAAAATTGATGCTATTCAACTGATATTGAAAGAACAGGTTTATAAAGAAATCCAATATGAAACTGATAGCGGCGGAAGTGAAATATTTGTGGATTCGGTTGTTCCATATAAAGATACAGATGAGTTTAAAAGAAAAATCCTGAATGTTGTCATATTGAGATGTAAGCGGATCGTTATCCTGAAAGAATGCTACCATCTCACCAATATCTGCATTGGTTAAGTGAATATAAACCAGGTATAAGAAGGAAAAATACTTATTATGAAATAAGCAGATATAGTAAATTTTTTTCTGCTCCGGATTATTGGTATGAGTAAGGATTTTAGAATGGCTGGAATAAACTATTTTGGTTATTAAAGACATTAAAGTCATTAGATATTAAAAAGGTGAGGGTTATGGATTTTTCTTCATTGTTTGATAATTATTTTTTCATTTTGCATGCTGTTTTGGGTATAGTGTTTGGGGTAGTTATTTACTCATTTAAAATTCAATCTATTAGATACTACCAAATGTTAATGATGTCTCTACTTTACTTAGTATTGCTTTTATTATTTTGGAAAGATGCTTGGGTATGGTTGAAAATTTCCTTTATACCATATTTTATACTCCTTGGTTGTATTATGTTAATTTATTTAATAATTTATAGTAAGTTGATAAAAATTGTTAGAAGCAAGATTGGGCAGGGTGTTGTTATTGGTGTTTATGGAGTAGCTGCATATTTGGTAATTGTGAGTTGGTTGACAATTTTAGTATTGATTGAATTTTGACATCTATCAAATTATTAAATTAATAATTTGACTCTAGATTAAAATATGAAAGAATTGAAATGAATAAGTTACCAACAATGGAAGAAATGACAAGTCTTTATTTATATGGGCAACCCATTCCACCTAAAAATAAAATTGATACCCACATTATTTCTCAAAAACGTGAGCCATACTCAGTTTCTGCGCAAATGTTTATGAATGGTCCTGGACGGTTTGCAAGAGCGTCAGATTTTGAATATGTAAATAAATTTTTTAATGAAAACTATCAGAAACCTGCTTATAGATTAAAACCTGGAGAGTACAGTAAGGCTGAAGTTATGAAGCATTTCGGCTTAGATAGAGGATGGGTATCTCTGACGCTTGCTATGTACGATGATGGAAAAGATGATTTGGTCGAGCGAGCATATATCTGGAATACCAGTGCTTTTATGTTGGACGACAAAGCACGGTTTGTGGTTGAGCCCGATGGTAGAAGGTACATCAAGGATTTTGCTATACGTCCTTACAAAAACGAAAATTTTGATTTTGTTGGTGGGCGAACTTCGGAAATGATCAATTTCAAACTTCAACGAGAAATCGATCCTGAAGGTATCGGCAGAAAAGTAGAAATTACTTTTTCAGGAAATTTGAAAACGCGAACACTGACGGAAGAAGGCTATCGTATTGAGCAGAACAAATCTTCACATTGGAGCCTGATTAACGGGGCAAGGGTAGGGATGGCAAGCGGGTTGAATCTCAATGGAGGTATCATAGACCGACTAGAGAAAAGCGGGGTACTGTATCATCATGATGAGCAGAAAAGGCAGAAACGGTCTGATCATCAAAAACATTCTTTCGACTACAATAATACCGACTGGAACAATTTGAACGGCAGTGATTTATACGCTGCAGTTTTGTCTGCGGACAGCAGTCAGTTGGATGCGTTGGGTAAAAGTCTGGCGCAGTCGGAAGAAGGTCAGCGTATGCTGAGGCAGGGAGAAAATCTGTTGGCTGAAGATAAAGAACAGCAGGAATTGGAGCGGCAACAGGAGTTGGTACATTCAAGTCGTGCAATGATCAGAACGCTTTAAATCCGTATATCGGGGAAGGTTTAAATGGACGATAAGAAATTTGATGAGGCTATAAAGGTGTTGGTAATGTTGCGGGCGGACATTATCGAACAGGGGAAGAAAATTGATGGCCGAATTAATGAGCAACAGTGTGCTTTGTCGGAGGAATCTGACCGGTTCAGACGACAGGTTGGTAATATAGTTGACAATGCAGGGAAGACTATCCGACAAGAAACTGAGCAGTCGTTGGGCTTAGCAAGTGAAGGGTATAAGAAGGCAGTTGATGAATTAAATCGTGAAGTGGGAAAACTCAATAAAATTATCAAAAGCTGGTATATCGGCATAGGCGTAGTATTAGTTATTGCTGTCATTATATTGTTTGTGGTGGTGCGATATACGGTTGTTGATTTGGCTGATAGGCGTGCGGAATTGGAGAGTTATGAACATGCCATTGAAACTGCCAAAGCATTTGCTGAGTCGGATGCCTACATATGTGAAGGGCGCATTTGTATCAATACAGGTAAAAATGTCGGTAACGGCTATCGTCAGGCAAAACCGAGAAAGAAATAAAACGTCGTCTGAAAAACTAGGATAAAACAGAAATAATAATTTGAAAGAAATGGATTTTAGAATGAATAAATTATTAAAAAAAATGATGGTAGCCCTGTTATCTTTGGGCTTGGTGCAGGCAGTTTGGGCTGATAATGTACCGGATTTTAAGAAAACGCTTCAAGCTGCAGAGCAAGGGTATGCTAAAGCCCAATTTAATTTGGGTTTGATGTACTACAATGGGCAAGGAGTTCGTCAGGACTATACACAGGCGGTGCAGTGGTATCGCAAGGCGGCAGAACAAGGGGATGCAAAAGCCCAATATAATTTGGGTGTGATGTACGACAATGGGCAAGGAGTTCGTCAAGATGATGCACAGGCGGTGCAGTGGTATCGCAAGGCGGCAGAACAAGGGTATGTAAAAGCCCAATATAATTTGGGTGTGATGTACGACAATGGGCAAGGAGTCCGTCAAGATGATGCACAGGCGGTGCAGTGGTATCGCAAGGCGGCAGAACAAGGGGATGCAGAAGCCCAATATAATTTGGGTGTGATGTATTACGATGGGCAAGGTGTCCGCAAAAACTATGTTGAAGCGGTCAAATGGTATCGCAAGGCGGCAGAACAAGGGGATGCAAAAGCCCAATATAATTTGGGTGTGATGTATTACGATGGGCAAGGTGTCCGCAAAGACTATGTTGAAGCGGTCAAATGGTATCGCAAGGCAGCAGAACAAGGGTATGCTAAAGCCCAATATAATTTGGGTGTGGCGTATGAAAAAGGTAAAGGAGTCCGTCAGGACTATACACAAGCAGTGCAGTGGTATCGCAAGGCGGCAGAGCAAGGGTATGCCGATGCCCAATCTAATTTGGGTGTGATGTATGAGGAAGGACAAGGAGCCAGTCAAGACTATGCACAGGCAGTGCAGTGGTATCGCAAGGCAGCAGAACAAGGGCTTGCAGAAGCCCAATATAATTTGGGTGTGATGTATGCCAAAGGAGAAGGTGTTCGTCAGAACTATAAGATCACCAAAGAGTGGTTTGGTAAGGCTTGTAATAATGGATTGCAACGAGGTTGCGATGCTTATCGCATATTAAATCAGGCAGGATATTGAATCCTTATTCAAAGGCCGTCTGAAAAAACTTAGGACAAAACCAAAATGACTTTTCAAAACAAAAAAATCCTCGTCGCCGGGCTTGGTGGCACGGGTATTTCCATGATTGCCTACCTGCGCAAAAACGGTGCGGAGGTTGCTGCGTATGATGCGGAGCTGAAAGCTGAGCGCGTGTCGCAAATCGGTAAGATGTTTGACGGGCTGGTGTTTTACACGGGTCGCATGAAAGATGCGCTGGATAACGGTTTCGATATTTTGGCGCTCAGTCCCGGCATCAGCGAGCGGCAGCCAGATATTGAAGCGTTCAAGCAAAACGGCGGGCGCGTGTTGGGCGACATCGAATTGCTGGCGGACATTGTGAACCGTCGTGGCGACAAAGTGATTGCGATTACCGGCAGCAACGGCAAAACGACGGTAACGAGCTTGGTCGGCTATCTCTGCATCAAGTGTGGGCTGGATACTGTTATCGCGGGTAATATCGGCACGCCGGTTTTGGAGGCTGAATTGCAGCGCGAAGGCAAAAAGGCGGACGTGTGGGTGTTGGAGCTTTCCAGCTTCCAACTGGAAAATACCGAAAGCCTGCGCCCGACCGCGGCGACGGTGCTGAACATTTCCGAAGACCATCTCGACCGCTACGATGATTTGCTCGACTATGCGCATACCAAGGACAAGATTTTCCGTGGCGATGGCGTGCAGGTTTTGAATGCGGACGACGTGTTCTGTCGTGCGATGAAACGGGCAGGGCGCGAGGTGAAATGGTTTTCGTTGGAACACGAAGCCGATTTTTGGTTGGAACGTGAGACAGGCCGCCTGAAACAAGGCAATGAAGATTTGATTGCCACGCAAGACATCCCGCTGCAAGGCTTGCACAACGCCGCCAACGTTATGGCTGCCGTGGCTTTGTGCGAGGCTATCGGTTTGCCGCGCGAAGCATTGCTCGAACACGTCAAAACCTTCCAAGGCCTGCCGCACCGCGTCGAAAAAATCGGCGAGAAAAACGGCGTGGTGTTTATCGACGACAGTAAAGGCACGAACGTCGGCGCGACCGCCGCCGCGATTGCCGGTTTGCAAAATCCGCTCTTCGTCATTTTGGGCGGCATGGGCAAAGGGCAGGATTTCACGCCCCTGCGCGACGCGCTTGCCGGCAAGGCAAAAGGCGTGTTCCTGATTGGTGTCGATGCGCCGCAAATCCGCCGCGATTTGGACGGCTGCGGTCTGAATATGACCGACTGCGCCACTTTGGAAGAAGCGGTTCAGACGGCATACGCCCAAGCCGAAGCGGGTGATATTGTGCTGCTCAGCCCCGCCTGCGCGAGCTTCGATATGTTCAAAGGCTATGCACACCGTTCGGAAGTGTTTATCGAGGCGTTCAAAGCTTTGTAAGGCCGTCTGAAAGATGAAAAGAGGGTTGAAAATCGGCTTGGTGGCAGTCGTGCTTTCGGCTGTCGCCGCTTCAGTATTTTGGTTTGCCGCACCAATTCGTTCTACGACAACCGTTACTATGCCAAGTGAAGCGCCGTTACCTGAAGATGCAGTTATCGACAGATTGGTCGTGCATAAAAGCAAACGTACCATGTCGGCGTACTCGCAAGGCAGGCTGCTGAAAACCTATCCCATTTCGTTGGGCAAGCAGCCGGTTGGGCATAAACAGTTTGAAGGCGACGGCAAAACGCCCGAAGGAAAATACCGCATCAATGAGCGCAATCCCAACAGCGGATACCACAAAAACCTCGGCGTTTCCTATCCCAACGAAGCCGACAAAGCCTACGCGGCGGCACAAGGCCAAAGCCCGGGCGGGTTGATTAAAATCCACGGCATGAAAAACGGCTGGGGTTTTATCGGTAAAAAACACCTACAAAAAGACTGGACCAACGGCTGCATTGCGGTAACGGACGAGGAAGTCGACGAACTCTACCGCAGTGTGAAACACAATGCGGAAATTGAGATTCTGCCGTAGGTTCTATGCCTACCGAAGGGATGAATGCAGGGTTAAAACTTATATCGATTGCTTATCAGACCGTCTGAAAAGCTCGACAGGGCAGGGGGCTTGATACTGGGATTTTTATCTAAAATAATCCGCCAATCCTTCCTAAGGATAGGTCAACACGCTTTCTCTTTTTTGAACCGTAGATTCTGAATTGTTGGTTTGGAAATAAACCTTTAAAATAACGTTAATTCATTTTTTCAGACGGCCTCTTGCCCATTAGCAGGCCGTCTGAATATTTTATTCAAGCCGTTACGGATGTTTTCATGATTAGTCTTTCCAAAATGCTTGACCGGCCGATTGCGCGCGATGGTCGGAAGTTTGATGTTTCTCTCTTGTGGATGGTCGTCTTAATGACGGTCTTCAGCCTGATTATGATTTATTCGGCTTCTATTGCGTATGCAGCATCGGAAGGGGGCAGCCAGTTTTCTTTTGTGTCCAAACAGGCAATGTTTATCCTGTTTACAGTGGCTATATGCTTGCCGCTTTTCCTGCTGAAGATGAGTTTCTGGCGGCGGATTATTCCGTTTTATTTTGCTGTTTCAGGTTTGCTGTTGTTGCTGGTTTTGTTTGTCGGCCGTGAGATTAATGGCGCGACGCGCTGGATTCATATCGGGCCGCTCAACTTGCAACCGACTGAATTTTTCAAATTGGCGACGGTCTTGTATTTGTCCAGCCTGTTTACGCGCCGTGAAGAAATGTTGCGTGATTTGGATTCTTTGGGTTGGTCGTCTTTGTTTACCGGTATTGGCGATTTGGTGTGCAGCCCTTTTAAAAGTGAAGCTTGGGTAAGGGTAAAAGAACGCTTCCGCAAGTTTAAGACCTTGATTCTGCCGATTATGTTGGTGGCGGTCGGTTTGGTTTTGATTATGGGTCAGCCGGACTTTGGCTCGTTTGTCGTGATTGTCGTGATTACCATGGGTATGCTGTTTTTGGCAGGTTTCCCGTGGAAATATTTTGCCGTATTGGTGGCGACCGTTGCGAGCGGTATGGGCTTGCTGATTTTGGCCGCGCCTTACCGTATGGCGCGTGTGGCGGCGTTTTTGGACCCTTGGAGCGATCCTTTGGGTAAAGGCTATCAGCTGACGCATTCCTTGATGGCGATTGCGCGCGGGGGCTGGTTTGGCGAGGGCTTGGGTGCGAGTTTGGAAAAACGTTTCTATCTGCCTGAAGCGCACACGGACTTTATTTTTGCCGTCATCGGCGAGGAGTTCGGCTTTTTCGGGATGCTGGTTTTGGTGTTCTGCTACGGCTGGCTGGTGTGGCGTGCGTTTTCCATCGGCAAGCAAGCGCGTGATTCGGGCTTGATGTTTAGCGCGTATATTGCCAACGGTATCGGTATTTGGATTGGTATTCAAAGTTTCTTCAATATCGGTGTAAACATTGGTATCCTGCCCACTAAAGGCCTGACTTTGCCGTTTATGTCTTACGGTGGTTCGGCTGTCTTTATCATGCTGGTGTGCGTTACTTTGTTATTGCGCATTGATTATGAAAACCGCCAAAAAATGCGCGGTTATTCAGTGGAGTAAAACCATGAGCGGTAAAACTTTTATGCTGATGGCCGGCGGTACGGGCGGTCATATTTTCCCTGCATTGGCGGTTGCCGAGTCGCTGCAAAAGCGCGGCCATCATGTGATTTGGCTGGGCAGTCAGGATTCGATGGAAGAGCGTATCGTGCCGCAATACGGCATACGCTTGGAAACGCTGGCGATTAAAGGCATACGCGGCAACGGCATCAAGCGCAAGCTGATGTTGCCATTTACGCTGTATAAAACCGTCCGTGCGGCGCAGCAGATTATTAAGAAACACCGTGTCGAGTGCGTTATCGGTTTTGGCGGTTTCGTTACTTTCCCCGGCGGCTTGGCGGCAAAAATTTCCGGTGTGCCGATTGTGATTCACGAGCAAAACGCCGTAGCCGGTTTGTCCAACCGCCAACTGTCGCGTTGGGCAAAACGTGTCCTGTATGCATTCCCTAAAGCCTTTCAACATGAGGGCGGATTGGTGGGTAACCCTGTCCGTGCCGATATTGCGGCATTGCCTGTTCCCGAAGAACGCTTTGAAAACCGTCAAGGCCGTCTGAAAGTTTTGGTGGTGGGCGGCAGTTTGGGTGCGGATGTGTTGAACAAAACCGTTCCGCAAGCTTTGGCATTATTGCCTGAGGCGGCCCGTCCGCAAATATATCATCAGTCCGGCCGCAATAAATTGGGCAACCTACAGGCGGATTACGATGCATTAGGTGTGCAAGCCGAGTGCGTCGAATTTATTACCGATATGGTATCCGCCTACCGTGATGCCGATTTGGTGATTTGCCGTGCCGGTGCGCTGACGATTGCCGAGCTGACGGCTGCCGGTTTGGGTGCATTGCTGGTGCCGTATCCGCACGCAGTAGACGACCATCAAACAGCCAATGCGCGTTTTATGGTGCAGGCCGAAGCTGGTTTGCTGCTACCGCAAACCCAACTGACGGCAGAAAAACTGGCCGAAATCCTCGGCGGATTAAACCGTGAAAAATGCCTGAAATGGGCGAAAAATGCCCGTACCTTGGCGTTGCCGCACAGTGCGGACGATGTGGCGGAAGTTGCCATATCCTGCACTGAATAAGCAGGCAGACTTCGATTAAAGGCCGTCTGAAAAGTTGATTAAAGGCATTTCAGACGGCCTTTATTGCTTTTGTTAAAATCCCTTTACAATAAAAGCATAGCGCAGAAGCGGATAGCCCTTTAAAATAACGCCTTTACGCACTAAAAACCAACCGGAACGCAACGTTATGATGAAAAATCGAGTGACCAACATCCATTTTGTCGGAATCGGCGGCGTCGGCATGAGCGGTATTGCCGAAGTTTTACACAATTTGGGCTTTAAAGTTTCCGGTTCGGATCAGGCGCGTAATGCCGTTACTGAGCATTTGAGCGCTCTCGGCATCCAAGTTTACCCAGGTCATACTGCCGAACACGTCAATGGCGCCGACGTGGTTGTTACCTCTACTGCCGTTAAAAAAGACAATCCTGAAGTTGTTGCCGCGTTGGAACAGCAGATTCCCGTCATTCCGCGCGCGTTGATGTTGGCAGAATTGATGCGCTTCCGCGATGGTATCGCCATTGCCGGTACGCACGGCAAAACCACAACCACCAGCCTGACCGCTTCTATTCTCGGCGCGGCAGGTCTTGACCCGACTTTCGTTATCGGCGGCAAACTCAACGCCGCAGGGACCAACGCCCGTTTGGGTAAAGGCGAATACATCGTCGCAGAAGCCGACGAATCCGATGCTTCTTTTCTGTATCTGACGCCGATTATGTCCGTCGTGACCAATATCGATGAAGACCATATGGACACTTACGGCCACAGCGTTGAGAAGTTGCATCAGGCGTTTGTGGATTTCATCCACCGTATGCCGTTTTACGGCAAAGCCTTTTTGTGTATCGACAGCGAACACGTCCGCGCGATTTTGCCCAAAGTGAGCAAGCCTTACGCCACTTACGGCTTGGATGATACTGCCGATATCTACGCGACCGATATTGAAAACGTTGGCGCGCAAATGAAATTTACCGTTCATGTTCAAATGAAAGGACATGAGCAAGAACCGTTTGAAGTTGTTTTGAATATGCCCGGCCGCCACAACGTCCTCAATGCGTTGGCGGCTATCGGCGTTGCGCTGGAAGTTGGCGCATCGGTTGAAGCCATTCAAAAAGGTTTGCTCGGCTTTGAAGGTGTCGGCCGCCGTTTCCAAAAATATGGCGACATCAAATTGCCAAACGGCGGAACCGCGTTGCTGGTGGACGATTATGGCCACCATCCTGTCGAAATGGCGGCAACTCTGGCCGCCGCACGCGGCGCATACCCTGAAAAACGCTTGGTCTTGGCTTTCCAACCGCACCGCTATACCCGTACACGCGATTTGTTTGAAGACTTTACCAAAGTCCTCAATACCGTCGATGCGCTGGTGTTGACCGAAGTTTATGCCGCAGGCGAAGAGCCGATTGCTGCGGCCGACTCCCGCGCTTTGGCGCGTGCCATCCGCGTATTGGGCAAACTTGAGCCTATTTACTGCGAAAACGTTGCCGACCTGCCGCAAATGCTGCTGAATGTTTTGCAAGACGGCGATGTTGTACTGAATATGGGTGCCGGCAGCATCAACCGCGTTCCGTCTGCATTGGTGGAATTGTCGAAACAATCATAATAAACAGGCATATTGGCCTTTGAGGACAAGATAGGTCGTCTGAACAATATTTAGACGGTCTGTATCAGTATTTAAGAAAGTGGAAATTATGCAGAATTTTGGCAAAGTGGCCGTGTTGATGGGTGGCTTCTCCAGCGAGCGTGAAGTTTCGCTGGACAGCGGCGCCGCTATTTTGGCTGCCTTGAAAAGCAAAGGGGTCGATGCCCATGCGTTCGACCCCAAAGAAACCCCGTTGTCTGAATTGAAAACACAAGGTTTTCAGACGGCCTTTAATATTCTGCACGGTACTTTCGGCGAAGATGGCGCGGTTCAAGGTGCGTTGGAACTGATGGGTATTCCTTACACCGGCAGCGGTGTGGCCGCTTCTGCGCTGGGTATGGACAAATACCGCTGCAAACTGATTTGGCAGGCCGTGGGCTTGCCTGTCCCTGAATTTGCCGTATTGCATGACGACAGCGACTTTGATGCCGTTGAAGAGAAATTGGGCTTACCGATGTTTGTGAAACCTGCCTCGGAAGGCAGCAGCGTCGGCGTGGTAAAAGTAAAAGAAAAAGGCCGTCTGAAAAGTGTTTACGAAGAATTGAAACACTTGCAGGGCGAAATCATTGCCGAACGCTTTATCGGCGGCGGCGAGTATTCTTGCCCGGTATTGAATGGCAAAGGCCTGCCGAGTATTCATATTATTCCGGCTACCGAGTTTTATGACTACGAGGCTAAATACAACCGCGACGATACGGTTTATCAATGCCCGTCGGAAGATTTGAGCGAGGCGGAGGAAAACCTGATGCGCGAACTGGCCGTGCGTGGCGCGCAGGCGATTGGTGCGGACGGTTGTTCGCGCGTGGACTTCCTAAAAGATACGGACGGTAAGCTGTATCTTTTGGAAATCAATACCTTGCCCGGCATGACCAGCCACAGTTTGGTGCCAAAATCTGCAGCCCATACCGGCGTAGATTTTGCTGATTTATGTATTGAGATTTTGAAGACCGCTCATGTGGGATGATGCAGGCGCACTGGGTCGGCTGACCCGCCGGCTATTGTTGCTGATGGCCTTTCTACTGATAGGTTCGGGCATAGCTTGGCTTTACAATTCCAAATATTTTCCTGTGAAACAGATTGCCATTCAGGGCAAGCTGAAATATGCTTCCAGCAAAGAATTGCAAACCGTTGCACGAGAGCATATCAGGGGTAATATGTTTCGCGCCGATATTGATTCGGCGCAGGCCGCTTTTCAGGAGTTGCCTTGGATTGATTCGGCAATGGTACGCCGCCGTTTTCCGGAAACAGTGGAAATTATCCTGACCGAGCGTGTGCCGGTTGCATACTGGCGCGCTGGCGGCTTGGTGGACAGTAAGGGCAATGTGTTTGCCGCAAGCCTGAAACAGGACCTGCCTATATTTGAAGGGCAGCAGGGGACAGGCAAAGACATGGTCAAACATTATGCGGACTTTTCCGGTATTTTGAGTCCGTTGAAACTGACCATCAAAGAATTGATCTATACGCCGCGTTCGGCATGGCTGCTTGTATTGAACAACGGCATTACCGTGCGCTTGGGGCGTGAAAACGAAATCAAACGTTTGCAGCAGTTTGCCCAGATTTGGCCATCGTTGCTGCGTAAAAAACAAAGTCGTATCGAGTATGTCGATATGCGTTATAAGGATGGTTTTTCAGTCCGTTACAGGCCGTCTGAAAATCCTTCCGACAGTGAATAGCCGATTAGACGTGAAGCAATCTTGTTTCAAAAATAATCAAACCGTCAGTCAGACAACATAGCAAACGAGCAATTATGGAACAACAAAATAAATATATCAGTGCCTTAGACATTGGTACGTCCAAGGTCATCGCCTTAATCGGTGAGATTCGGGAAGATAACGAAATCCACATTGTTGGCTTGGGTCAAAGCCCTTCACGCGGCCTGCGTGCAGGTATGGTGACCAACATTGACGCTACTGCGCAAGCCATTCGTCAGGCGGTAGAAGATGCCGAGCTGATGGCAGATACCAAAATTTCCCACGTCGTCACCGGTATTGCCGGTAACCATATCCGCAGCCTGAATTCACAAGGCGTGGTAAAAATTAAAGATGGTGAAGTATCGCAAGCCGACATCGATCGTGCCATCGAAACGGCCAAAGCCATCAATATTCCGCCTGATCACAACATCTTGCATACCGTGGTTCAAGAGTACATCATCGACAATCAACCCGGTGTGAAAGAGCCTATCGGCATGAGCGGCGTGCGTTTGGACACCCGTGTACATATCATTACCGGTGCGAACACTGCTTTGCAAAATATCCAAAAATGTATCCAACGCTGTGGTCTGCAAATGGATCAAATCATGCTTCAGCCTTTGGCAAGCGGTCACGCCGTTTTGACTGAAGACGAAAAAGATTTGGGCGTGTGCGTCATCGATATCGGTGGCGGTACAACCGACATCGCGGTTTATACCAATGGCGCCATCCGCCATACCGCGGTTATTCCCGTTGCCGGCGATTTGATTACCAAAGACTTGGCGCAAGCCCTGCGTACGCCGCACAGTGCAGCCGAGTACATCAAAATCCATTACGGCGCTGCGATTCCGAGTATGGACGGCTTGGATGAAATGATTGAAGTTCCTAGCGTTGGCGACCGTCAATCACGTCAAATTTCACGCCGGGTATTGGCTGAAATCATCGGCCCGCGCGTAGAAGAGATTTTGGAATTGACGCTGAACGAATTGCGCCGTTCCGGCTTCCCTGAAGAAGTGCTGACTTCCGGTATCGTTTTGACCGGCGGTGCTTCTATGTTGACCGGTATTGTTGAGTTGGCGGAAGAAGTCTTTAATTTGCCGGCGCGTATCGGTGTTCCACAAGAAATGGGCGGCGTATCCGAGCGTATCCGCAATCCACGCTATTCAACAGCAATCGGTCTGCTTCAGACGGCCTATGCTGCCGAAGAGGGTGAGCAAACCAGCCGAACCGGTGCGATTGCCCTGAATGATTCAGGCAAAAAAATGGGTCTGTGGGAAAAAATCCAAAGATTCTTCAGAGATAATTTCTGATAAAAGCGTTCAGGGCAGGCGGTGCAGCAACCATTTGTCCTGAATATTCAAGTGGAATTAAACGGTTTTAAATAATTGCCAAGTGGATAATTTAAAACTTGTATATTTTCTGTTAAAAAATGTAGTAAAAATATAACGCCGACAGCCGAATGGTAAGAAGAATTTTGCCAGTATCTGGATACTTCTTATATAATACGGATAATAAGTTATTTTTGAACCGTCCTTATAAAGCGGGGCGCGGAGGATTATTGAATGGAATTTGTTTACGACGTAGCAGAATCAGCAACAAGCCCTGCTGTTATTAAAGTTATCGGTTTGGGTGGCGGCGGTTGTAATGCCATCAACAACATGGTTGCCAACACTATTCATGGTGTTGAGTTCATCAGTGCCAATACCGATGCGCAATCATTGGCTAAAAACAATGCGGCTAAACGCATTCAATTGGGTACAAACCTGACTCGCGGTTTAGGTGCCGGTGCAAATCCTGAAATCGGCCGCGCCGCTGCCCAAGAAGATCGCGAAGCCATCGAAGATGCCATCCGCGGTGCAAACATGCTGTTCATCACTACCGGTATGGGTGGTGGTACCGGTACCGGCTCTGCTCCTGTTGTGGCTGAAATCGCTAAAGAAATGGGTATCCTGACTGTTGCGGTTGTAACCCGTCCGTTTGCTTACGAAGGTAAACGCGTACATATCGCTCAAGCAGGTTTGGATCAACTCAAAGAGCGTGTCGATTCCCTGATCATTATCCCGAACGACAAATTGATGACTGCCTTGGGCGAAGACGTGACCATGCGTGAAGCTTTCCGTGCGGCCGATAATGTACTGCGTGATGCGGTTGCCGGTATTTCCGAAGTGGTGACTTGCCCTAGCGACATGATCAACTTGGACTTTGCCGACGTGAAAACTGTGATGAGCAATCGTGGTATCGCTATGATGGGTTCAGGTTTCGCGCAAGGTATCGACCGTGCCCGTTTGGCTACTGATCAAGCTATCTCCAGCCCGCTCTTGGATAACGTTACTTTGGATGGTGCACGCGGTGTATTGGTAAACATTACCACTGCTCCTGGCTGCCTGAAAATGTCTGAATTCAACGAGATTATGCGTATCGTCAACCAAAATGCACACCCTGAAGTGGAATGCAAATTTGGTGCCGCCGAAGATGAGAGCATGAGCGAAGACGCTATCCGTATTACCATCATTGCTACCGGCTTGAAAGAAAACGGTACTGACAACCAACTGCGCGCTGCTGCCCGTACCCAACAATTGGTACGCGGTGCGGAAGAAGCGCCTCAAGCTCAAAGCCAAAGCAGTGCTGAAAGCCTGGTTCGTACCAACCGCAATATCCGTTCTATGAATCTGACTGCGGCTGATTTCAGCAACCAGTCTGTACTAGATGATTTTGAAATTCCGGCTATCTTACGCCGTCAGCAACATACTTCTGAGAAATAATCAGGATCATGTATGAGAAGACCTGCTTTTAAGGCAGGTCTTTTTTATTAGCAAAATAAACTCAAGGCCGTCTGAAAATTTTCAGACGGCCTTGAGTTTTCAAATAAAGCAAATAACAAACTTACCCTTTATTTAGGATTTGCTTGTTTTCTCCCTCACGACGCAATTCTTTAGGCAAGACAAATACAATGCTTTCTTCTGCGCCCTCTCCTTCGCGTATGGTCTCGTGTCCCCAATCTTGAATGGTTTGTAAGACTTCTCGAACCAAGACTTCGGGCGCAGATGCACCGGCAGTGACACCGACCTTGGTTTTGTTTTCAAACCATTCTTTTTTCAGATAGGAGGCATTATCGACCATATAGGCATCAACTCCGCGTAATGCGGCTACTTCACGCAAGCGGTTGCTGTTGGAAGAGTTGGGCGAGCCGACAACAATTACGAGATCGCATTCTTCCGCCAATTCTTTAACGGCAGTTTGGCGGTTGGTTGTGGCGTAGCAGATGTCTTCTTTGTGCGGATTGCGGATATTGGGGAAGCGTTGGTTTAAAGCAGCAATAATGTCTTTGGTTTCGTCCACCGATAAAGTGGTTTGGCTGACGTAGGCAAGTTTGTCAGGATTTTTGACGTTCAGCCCGGCTACATCTTCCACTGTCTCAACCAGAAACATTTTACCCGGAGGCAATTGCCCCATTGTGCCTTCTACTTCGACGTGGCCTTTGTGGCCGATCATGATGATTTCGTAATCTTGCTCATCAAGGCGGGCTACTTCTTTATGGACTTTGGTTACCAAAGGGCAGGTGGCATCAAAAACGCGGAAACCACGTTGCACCGCTTCTTCCTGTACGGCTTTGGATACGCCGTGAGCGGAGTAAATCAGTGTGGCACCCTTTGGGACATCCGCCAAGTCATCGACAAAGACGGCACCTTTTGCCCGCAGATTGTCCACGACGAATTTGTTGTGAACGACTTCATGGCGGACGTAAATGGGCGCGCCGAATTCTTCGAGTGCACGTTCAACAATGCTGATGGCACGGTCAACACCGGCACAGAAGCCGCGGGGATTGGCAAGGATAATGGTTTTTTGAGTCATGTGTGTTCCGTTTTCAGACGGCCTTTGTGTCGTTTGAAGGTGTTTTTTTGTGCAGCAAACCATCTAATACCAAGCAAACTGCGCCAACGCAGATAAAGCTGTCGGCAATGTTAAATGCTGGGTAGAACCAGTTTTGCCAATAGAAAAGCAGAAAATCGACAACGTGGCCGTGAATCAGACGGTCAACCACATTGCCAATTGCGCCGCCGATAATCATGGCAGCCCCCAGTTTACCCCAGCGGCCAAACTCATCACGCCAGATGGCACGGGCTAAATACAGGCTGATGACGACGGCCAGACCTAAAAAGAAGAATTTTTGCCAGCCGCCTTGGTCGGCCAAAAAGCTGAATGCCGCGCCTGGATTATAGGCAAGCGTCAGGTCAAAAAAGTCTGGAATGATATTGAGGCGTTCGCCTTCGGTAAAATGTTTCAAGATTTCCCATTTGCTCAGTTGGTCAAGAATGATGGCAACGAGGGAAAGTAAGAAAAAGGGAATTTTTGCAGTAGAGGATGAACTCATGTTTTCAGACGGTTTATGTAGTAAAGGGCTTATTTTACCTGAAAGCAGGCTGGAAGTGTTTGTAATGGCATCGACGTCAAGGCCGTCTGAAAATAGAAACGCCGCCACTTGAATGTATCAAAGGGCGGCGTGGTAAGTATATGCAGGCTTATTGGTTTTTAAGCAATGGGAAGCCCAGTCTCTCGCGGCTTTCAACGAATTTTTGAGCAACGATACGGCTCAGTACGCGAATACGGCCGATGTAGGTTGCGCGTTCGGTAACAGAAATGGCGCCGCGTGCATCCAAGAGGTTGAACGTATGGCCGGCTTTGAGTACAAGCTCGTAAGCAGGCAGGGCAAGACTGGTGTCCTCAACTGCAAGCAGGCGTTTGGCTTGTTCTTCATAGTCGTTGAATTGGCGCAAGAGCCAATCGGCATCGCTGTATTCGAAGTTGTAGGTGGATTGTTCGACTTCGTTTTGATGATAAACGTCGCCGTAAGTGACGATGTTGCCATCAAGGGTTTTTGCCCAAACGAGGTCGTACACGTTTTCCACACCTTGCAGATACATGGCGAGACGCTCGATACCGTAGGTAATTTCACCAAGTACAGGGGAGCAGTCGATACCGCCGACTTGTTGGAAATAGGTGAATTGGGTTACTTCCATGCCGTTGAGCCAAACTTCCCAACCCAAGCCCCAAGCACCGAGAGTAGGGTTTTCCCAGTCGTCTTCGACAAAACGGATGTCGTGTACTTTAGGGTCGATACCCAATTCACGCAGGGAGTCGAGGTATAGGTCTTGAATATTGGCGGGAGCTGGTTTGAGCGCAACTTGGAATTGATAGTAGTGTTGCAGGCGATTGGGGTTGTCGCCATAGCGGCCGTCTTTGGGGCGGCGGCTGGGTTGAACGTAAGCGGCAAACCAAGGCTCTGGGCCTAATGCGCGCAGACAAGTGGCAGGATGGGAAGTACCGGCACCGACTTCCATATCGAAAGGTTGGATAACGGTGCAGCCTTTGTCTGCCCAGTAGTTTTGTAATTTGAAAATAATTTGTTGGAAGGTGAGCATGGTGGATGGAATAGATTGGAATAAAGAGGGTATTTTACTGTTTTGAGCCTGTTTTGGATAGGCTGAAGGAAGCGGCGCAGTTTATTTGCCGTCCAACAGGTCTGAAAAGGGGTCGTCTTCCGAAGAAACGGTGTATTTTTCTTGCGCCCATTCGCCTAAATCAATGAGTTTACACCGTTTGCTGCAGAAAGGGCGGTAGGGGCTGTCGGTGTTCCAAACGACTTCTTTGTGGCAGGTTGGACATTTTACAACAGGAGCGGTCATGCAGTTTCTTTCAGTGATTGTGCAATGGATTGATAGTATTGATGCAAACGGGCAACCTTGATTTTTGCTTCTTCCATGCTATGGGTATTGTCCAATACATCGTCGGCATGAAGCAGTCTGTCAGATCGAGAAGCTTGAGTGGCCATGATTTGACGCGTTTGTTCTTCTGAAAAACCATTGCGTTGGTGTACGCGTTCGATTTGGACGGACTCTGGAACATCTACAACCAAAATGCGGTCAGTCTCCACCTTAAATGCCGGATTCTCAATCAAAAGCGGGACATCGATAATGCTGTAAGTAGAGAAGGCAAGTTGTTGTTTCTGCTGTTGAATTTTGTTTAAGATTAACGGCAGAAGCAGGTTTTCCAGTTGTTTTTTGGATTGAGGCCGTCTGAAAACTTCTTCCCGTAAAGCCATACGATTCAGACGGCCTTCACTGTCAAAAACCTCATCGCCGAAAAGCTGACGGATGGCAGAAAGGGCTTCGCCGTTTTCAGCGGTCAGTGAACGGCTGATGGCATCGGCATCGATAATGGGTACGCCAAGTTCGGCAAACATTTGGGCAATAGATGATTTGCCGCTGCCGATACCGCCGGTCAAGCCTATCCATAATGTCATTATCGGAATCCTGATTGTACGAGCCACCATTGTACCAGTTGGGTAATAGGTGCATTGGCAACCAAAATAATCCATCCTGCCACAGCAAGGCTGGGACCAAAAGCAAAATATTGGCCTTTGCCGACGCGGGCAATGAGTGCGCCCACCAGTCCGACCAAGGCAGCCATGAAGATCAGAACAGGCAATATCCCTACGCCCAGCCATGCACCGAGCGCGGCCAAAAGTTTGAAGTCGCCATTGCCCATGCCGATTTTACCGGTCAGAAATTTATAGACAGCGCATAAAGTATAAAGGCTCATATAGCCTGCGATCGCACCCCAAACGGCTGAATGCAGGGGTACGAATGTGTCGTTCAGATTAAACAGCAGGCCGATCCAAATTAGGGGCTGAGTCAGGCTGTCGGGTAAATATTGAGTATCGGCATCGATAAAGGTCAGCGCAATCAATATGGCAGTCAGAATGAATCCGCCAATAGTCGCCCATGACCAGCCGTATTGCCACGCGACAATACCGAATAAGACACCTGTCAGCAGCTCAATCAGCGGATAGCGTATGCCGATAGCGGTTTTGCAGGAGTGGCATTTCCCGCCCAGGAAAACATAGCTGAGGATGGGTATATTTTGCCAAAATCGGATCGGACTTTTGCATTCAGGGCAGCGTGAATCCGGTTTGCGTAGATTAAATGGCTGTTTTTCTTCGTCTGTCAGCTCGATGCCTAAATGCTCTTTGGAAAATTGTGTCCATTCGCGTTCCATCATTATCGGCGTGCGATAAATAACAACGTTTAGAAAGCTGCCAATCAGTAATCCCAAAATAACGGCTAAAGGAATGGCGAATGGTGCAAGAACGGAGAGGGCGTCGATGGCAGAGTAAATACTATCAAGCATATCAACCTACGACATTACCCAAGTTAAACAGCGGCAGATACATGGCAATCAGCAAGATACCGATGAGCGAACCCAATACCACCATGATGATAGGCTCCATCAAGGCAGATAAGCGGGAGACGGAGTTGTCTACTTCATCTTCGTAGAATTCGGCTGCTTTGTTCAGCATATCGTCCAAAGAGCCTGACTCTTCGCCGATGGCCGCCATTTGGATCACCATGTTGGGGAACATATCTGTACTTTGCATACTGGATGTCAGTGACAGACCTTGGGTTACCTTGGCTCGAATGTCTTGAGTGGCTTCTTCATAGAGAATATTGCCGGATGCGCCTGCAACTGAATCTAATACTTCCACTAAAGGAACACCGGCTGCGAAGAGGGTAGAAGTCGTACGCGCCCAACGGGCGATGGTTGCTTTTCGGACGATGGTGCCAAAAACAGGCAGTCTCAAAATCAAAGCATCGATTCGTTTTTGGAAAGTAGGCGATTTTTCATGGAGTTTGTACAGGCCGAAGGCCGAAACAATCAAAAGGATGATCATAATCCAGCCGTAGTCGACGAATAAATCAGACAAGTTCATGACAAGTTGGGTAAGGCTTGGCAGCTCTGCACCCATATTGGCATAAACTTCTTTAAAGGCAGGCAGTACAAACATCATCATGATGAAGATAAGCGCAATCGCCACCACGATAATGGCAATCGGGTAGGTCAGCGCGGTTTTAACTTTTTTCTTAATGGCTTGGGTTTTTTCTTTATAGACAGCCAGTTTGTCCAATAAGCTTTCCAGTACGCCGCCGGACTCGCCTGCGCTGACCAGATTGCAATAGAAACGGTCGAAATATTTTGGATATTTGGAGAACGATTTACCCAATGCGCTACCTTGTTCGACATCGGAGCGAACCTGCATCAGCATTTCGGTCATACTCGGATTGGAGTGGCCGCGCGCAACGATTTCAAAAGCCTGCATCAGCGGTAAGCCTGCCTTCATCATCGTTGCCAGTTGGCGCGTAAACACCGTGATGTCTTCTTGGGTAATACGGCGTTTGCGTGCGGTTTTGACTTTGCTGATACGTAAAGGACGAATGCCTCTGCGCTGGAGTTTTTTGCGCGCCTCTTCTTCATCTTTGGCAACTACTTCGCCGCGGACAAGACGTTCGGTCTCGATGTTTTTTCCTTCAAATGTAAAACGCTTGCCTTTGCTTCTTGAACCGAACAGACTTCTTTTTTGCTCTGCTTGAGCCATGAGTTATCCCTTGTTAGTAAGAAATAAAGCGGACTGTTTCCCCGTGCCGCTTTATTGTAATTTTCGAAAATATGGCAGTTTAGTCATTGGTATGAGCAGTTACTTCTTCCAAAGAAGTCAGGCCTTGCATGACTTTCATGAGGCCGGCACGACGCAGGTCTACCATGCCTTCCTGATAGGCCATGTTCATGATATCAACTTCTGTACCGTTGTTCATAATGACTTTTTGCATTTCATCGCTGACCGGCATGACTTCATAAATGCCGACGCGGCCTTTAAAGCCTTTGCCACGGCAGCTGTCGCAGCCAACCGGGCGGTAGAGCTTCCAATCTTGAGCCAAGTCCGCATCGGTAAAGCCGGCTTTTTTCAATGCCGGAACCGGCGGGCGTTCAACTTCGCGTTTGCAGTTCGGACACAGTCTGCGCAACAGTCTTTGCGCCATAATCAGGCTGACCGAGCTGGCGATGTTGAAAGGCGCAACACCCATGTTTAAAAGGCGGGACAGCGTGGCCGGTGCATTATTGGTATGCAGGGTAGAGAAAACCATGTGGCCGGTTTGGGCGGCTTTAATGGCGATGTCGGCGGTTTCCAAGTCACGAATCTCACCGACCATAATAATATCAGGATCTTGACGTAAGAAGGATCGGAGTGCAGCAGCAAACGTCAGGCCTTGTTTTTCATTGACGTTGACTTGGTTGACGCCCGGCAAGTTAATCTCAGCCGGGTCCTCTGCCGTTGAAATGTTCACATCTTCCGTGTTCAAAATACTCAGGCAGGTATAGAGCGAAACAGTTTTGCCCGAACCTGTCGGACCGGTAACCAACACCATGCCGTAAGGGCGGTTGATGGCCTCAAGCAGCATTTCTTTTTGGAAAGGCTCTAAACCGAGCTGGTCGATATTGAGCGATGTACCATCGGAATTTAGGATACGCATTACCACTTTTTCGCCAAACAATGTCGGCAACGTGCTGACACGGAAGTCAATCGGACGGCCGTGTTTATGGAAGGCAATTTGAATTCTGCCGTCTTGCGGAATACGTTTTTCGGAAATATCCAAACGCGCCATCACTTTGATGCGCGATGCCAGCTGGCCGCGCACGGCGACAGGTGGCTGTACGACTTCACGCAACTGTCCGTCCACGCGGAAACGGACGCGCGCCATTTGTTCGTAGAATTCAAAGTGGATGTCCGATGCACCCGCATTCAGGGCATCGGATAAGGTTTTGTGGATGAAACGGGGGATAGGGCCGTCTTCAGCTTCTTCATTATCGATATAAAGCGATTGAGATTGCTGCGTTGCTTCATGTTCGTCGTTGATTTCTTTCAGAATGGTGGTCGAACGTTGGCCCAGCCATTCCAGCAATGAGCTGAGCTGGTCGTCGGGAACCACTACCAAGTCGACACTTAAACCTGAAGCAAAAGCGATTTTTTGAAAGTTTTGGATTTGGGTCGGATCGGATACGGCGAAATAAACCTTGCGTCCGCGTTTGAAAATCGGAATGCAACGGTTTTGCACCATTTGCTCTTCCGTCAGAATGTCGCTGACTACATTATTGCGTGGGTAGTAGCGCAAATCCAAAAGAGGATAGCTGAATACGCGCGCGACTAACTCTCCCAAAGCTTTAGGGGAGATGATGCCGTCTGAAAACAGGTTGGGCAGGATTTCTTTGCCCGATTGTAAAAGGTTGTTGTAATGTTCCGCTTGTTGATTTGAGATGGTCTGGCTTTGAACCAAAACACGCAATAATCCGACACTCATTTTATTTTCCGTTTCTTGTGCAGTTTTCCCTTTAATTTAGAGGAAAGCCGTATTATTTTATCATTATTATGATTAAAGCATATGTTTAATTATGCAAATCTGCTTAAGTTGCAAAGACATGCTTCTGCTTTAATTGTATTTTTATTTCAGACGGCCATTATAAAGCAAGGGGAATAGGCGTTAAACTCGATATTTTTGGATTATGATGAAAAAACAACAATTTTGTCGTATAAATCCAATCAATAACGAAATTATATTTCATGTTGCTATTGCTTGTTTGGAGATGGCAGAAAAGGTTGTTTTGATGGACAGACGGTTGGAATTTGAAATATGAAAAGGCCGTCTGAAACTGAGCAATCAGGTTTCAGACGGCCTCTTAGCTATTTAAATCCGATAGGATTGATTAGGCTTTGTTTTTCAGACGACCATGCAATTCCTGTACGCTGTACACGCCCAAGTGCTCGCGGCTTTTTGCGCCTTCGCTCATGGCTTCGCCGCCGGCGATGGTGGTGTATTGCGGTACGCGTTGGGTGAGGGAGGTGCGGCGGATGCTGTGGCTGTCGGTAACAGATTGCACTGTGCTGCCGACGGTGTTGACCACCAGTGCGATTTCGCCGTTTTTAATTGCGTCCACGATGTGTGGGCGGCCTTCCTGCACTTTGTTGACCGCTTGCACGATGATGCCGTGTTCTTTCAAGTATTCGGCGGTACCACGTGTGGCGCAGACACCGTAGCCGAGTGCTTGGAAGTTTTGTGCGGTTTTGACGATGAGCGGTTTGTCTTCGTCGCGTACGGCGAGGAACACTTTGCCGGTTGTGCTCAAGCGTTCGCCTGCGCCGAGTTGGGCTTTGAAATAGGCTTCACCGAAGCTTGCGCCTACGCCCATGACTTCGCCGGTAGAGCGCATTTCAGGGCCGAGAATGGTGTCCACACCCGGGAATTTGATGAATGGGAACACGGCTTCTTTAACGGCGTAGAAGTCCGGGATGACTTCTTTTTCTACGCCTTGCTCTTTCAGCGAAATGCCTGCCATCACGCGTGCGCCGACTTTGGCGAGCGGTACGCCGGTGGCTTTGGATACGAACGGTACGGTACGGCTGGCGCGTGGGTTCACTTCCAGTACGAAGACCACGCCGCCTTGTACGGCAAACTGTACGTTCATCAAGCCAACCACGCCCAGTGCATATGCCATGGCTTTGGTTTGACGGCGGATTTCGTCTTGAATTTCTTCGTCTAATGAGTATGGAGGCAATGAACAGCCGGAGTCACCGGAGTGGATACCTGCTTGTTCGACGTGTTGCATAATGCCGCCGATAACGACATCTTGGCCGTCTGAAACGCAGTCTACGTCCACTTCGATGGCGTTGTTCAAGAAGAAGTCGAGCAATACGGGGCTGTCTTCGGAAACTTGTACGGCTTCGCGCATGTATTTTTGCAACTCTTCTGCAGAGTGAACAATCTGCATGGCGCGGCCGCCGAGTACGTAAGAAGGACGGACAACCAACGGATAACCGATTTCTTCGGCTTTAACGAGGGCTTCTTCTTCGTTGTGGGCGATGCGGTTAGGCGGTTGACGCAGGCCTAAGTCGTTCAATACTTTTTGGAAGCGTTCGCGGTCTTCGGCAGCGTCGATGCTGTCGGCAGATGTGCCGATGATGTTCACGCCGTTTGCCACCAATGCGTTGGCCAGTTTGAGCGGGGTTTGGCCGCCGTAATGCACAATCACGCCCCATGGGTTTTCGGTGCGGACGATTTCCAATACGTCTTCCAATGTCAGCGGCTCGAAGTATAGGCGGTCGCTGGTGTCGAAGTCGGTGGACACGGTTTCGGGGTTGCAGTTGACCATGATGGTTTCAAAACCGGATTCGCGCAGGGCGAGTGCGGCATGAACGCAGCAGTAGTCAAATTCAATACCTTGGCCGATACGGTTTGGACCACCGCCGAGAATCATCACTTTTTTACGATCGGAAGGACGGGATTCGCATTCTTCTTCGTAAGTGGAGTAGAGGTAGGCGGTTTCGGTGGCAAACTCGGCGGCACAGGTATCGACGCGTTTGTAAACCGGATGCAGTTTCAGCGCGTAGCGGTGTTCGCGGACTTCTTTTTCACTTACGTTCAACAATTGTGCCAAACGTTTGTCAGAGAAGCCTTTGCGTTTCAGACGGCGTAAAGCGGCATAATCTAAATCTTGCAACTGGCCGTCTGAAACCGATTTTTCTTCTTTCACCAAGTCTTCGATTTGCGCCAAGAACCAAGGATCGATGGCGCAGATTTCGTGGATTTCTTCCAGCGTGAAGCCTGCGCGGAACGCATCGGCTACAAACAACATACGCTCAGGGCCGGGGTTGGCCAGTTCGCGGCGGATTTCCGCTTTGTCTTCGCTGCGAGGGTTGAAGCCGCACAAGCCTGTTTCCAAGCCGCGCAGGGCTTTTTGGAAGCTTTCCTGAATCGTGCGGCCCATCGCCATCACTTCGCCCACCGATTTCATCTGCGTGGTCAGGCGGTCGTCTGCGGCAGGGAATTTTTCAAATGCGAAACGCGGGATTTTGGTCACGACATAGTCGATAGAAGGCTCGAACGAAGCTGGGGTGCGGCCGCCGGTAATGTCGTTGCGCAACTCGTCCAGCGTAAAGCCGACCGCCAGTTTGGCCGCTACTTTGGCAATTGGGAAGCCCGTTGCTTTAGATGCCAACGCGGATGAACGGCTTACGCGCGGATTCATCTCAATCACAATCATTTCGCCGTTTTCAGGGTTTACCGCAAACTGAACGTTTGAGCCACCCGTATCCACGCCGATTTCGCGCAACACTGCCAACGAAGCATTACGCATGATTTGGTATTCTTTGTCGGTCAATGTTTGTGCAGGCGCAACAGTGATGGAGTCGCCAGTATGAACACCCATCGGGTCGAAGTTTTCAATCGAGCAGATAATGATGCAGTTGTCGTTTTTATCGCGTACAACTTCCATCTCGTACTCTTTCCAGCCGAGAACAGACTGCTCAATCAGCAACTCATGTGTAGGTGACGCATCAAAACCGCGTTCGCAAATCGCCAAGAATTCATCTTTGTTGTAGGCAATGCCGCCGCCCGAACCGCCCATGGTGAAAGACGGACGAATCAGCGTCGGGAAGCCGACCTGTTCCTGCGCCGCCAAGGCTTCGTTCATGGTGTGGCAGACAAAAGATTTCGGGCAGGACAAACCGATTTTTTCCATCGCCTCCTTAAAGCGGCCGCGGTCTTCCGCCTTATCGATCGCGTCTTCAGTCGCACCGATTAATTCGACGTTGTATTTCGCCAGCACGCCGTTGCGCGCCAAATCCAGCGCACAGTTCAGCGCGGTCTGGCCGCCCATGGTAGGCAGAATCGCGTCAGGACGCTCCTTGGCGATAATCTTCTCCACCGTCTGCCACATAATCGGCTCGATGTAGGTAACATCCGCCATTTCAGGGTCGGTCATGATCGTGGCAGGGTTGGAATTCACCAGAATGACTTTATAGCCTTCTTCACGCAAGGCTTTGCAGGCCTGTGCGCCGGAATAGTCAAATTCGCAGGCCTGACCGATAACGATAGGGCCGGCGCCGATGATAAGGATGGATTTTAGGTCAGTACGTTTGGGCATGGGGTGGGTCTTTCTTAGTTAAATATTCTTTAAATTATCAACATAGTCATTATAATTTAAATTATTTATGAATTTTTTCTCAATTTCATTAATTAGGCTATGAATATCAACTTCTTTTACTCTTATATCATTTATTTCTTTTATCTTTTTTGTTGATCCTTTGGTAATAATCCAGATTTGCTTGTCAGAATTTTTACTAAGACTAATTTCTTTACCATTTACAGTTAAACTTGTTTGCTCCAATTTTGCAGCATAATTATGTATCTGCTCTCTTTTGTAGTCTTCATAATTTGATGACAAAGTACAATCATAGATTACTTCTAGATTCTTTATTTTAAATAAACCATCAAACATTCCCGCTTGATTCTGTTGTGGAATTGGATATATCTCCGTAACAAGCATTTTTAGTATTATATTTGTATAGTCTTCAAAGATATACGGATCTGTAATTAGATTAGCATTTTCTCTTATACTAGAAATAATAGTTTCTATAGCTTCAGAAATAGAATTAACTACTTGCCTTTGTGAATTATCTGATACAGCCTGTTTGGCTTCTACCATGGCTGGTTTGTTATTTATTACATTTATTTTATTCGCAAAATCTCCGTTCGGTTCAAATTGAACATCCATGCCTTCTTTTAATTGTTCAAACTTAATATTGAGCAATCCTTTTTCAGCAAAGAAAAAATCTTTTTTTGCATTTTGATTTATTTTAGAAATAAACCCAGTTCGCTTTTGGGTATCTAACTTTTTAATTTTAGAAGAAATTACAGATCTTTCAGGTTTAAGAATTTCTATTTTATTTGCAAAATTCCCGTTTGGTTCAAATTGAACTTCCACACCTTCTTTAAGTTGTTCAAATGTAATATTGAGTAATTCTTTCTCTACAAAGAAAAAATCGTTTTCCGCATTGTTATCCAGTTTTTTAATATATCCATTGCGTTTATCCGTATTCAAAAATTTGATTACAGAAATTTTCTTATTGTCCATGACAATCTCCTAGTTTATATAGCAAACGTAGCAAGTCGTAGCCCGCATGTAGGGTGTGTGCGGTACGCACGCACGCGTTCTCTATTTTCCCTGCAACCCTAGCCCACCGCGTGCCTGCCTTGCGGCACACATCCTGCCGATGGATTCAAAGGTCGTCTGAAAAAACTCTTGCGGTATTTGTTCCGTCTACCTTTCGATAAAAAGCGAACTGAAAATTCCTGCCGTTGATATTTTTTGGTGACTCTTTTTCAGACGACCTTTTGCGTTTTTATGTTGCACAGGCCGTCTGAAAACTTCCTTAAAAACTAGTGACAAATGTAATCAAGCCCAAAATGATGCCCGGGGCGTTTGCCAGCATGACGGGGTAGTCGCGTTTTTCTTTCAAAAAGCCGTAGGCAACCCATAATGTGCAGTTTATGGCGGCAACGAGGGGTTGCAGCGGCGAGCCGGGGTTGCCGGCAAGGTTATTTTGGATTTGTGGGATATAGGAAACGTACATGCCGACGGCGGTCAGGGTGGCGACGACGGAAAGAATGCGCATTTGCTTTTCTGTCATGGTTCTTCCTTTCTGATTCGAGGGTTGGGTTTTCAGACTGTGTAGATGTTGAGAGGGTGTCTGAATTTATATTTTTTGAGGTTTGGTTTTCAGACGGCCTGTTGTTGAGTTGAGTGTGGCCGTCTGAAAAAATCAGCTTTATTGCTTCGCCGCTTTCATATTGTCAATGAATTTGTCAAACAGATAGCCGACATCCTGCGGACCGGGGCTGGCTTCGGGGTGGCCTTGGAAGCAGAATACAGGTTTGTCGGTCAGTTCGATGCCTTGCAAAGTGTTGTCGAACAAGGATTTGTGGGTAATGCGTGCGTTAGCGGGCAGGGTGTCGGCATCGACGGCGAAACCGTGGTTTTGGCTGGTGATGACGACTTTGCCGCTGTCCAAATCTTGTACTGGGTGGTTAGCACCGTGATGGCTGAAGCGCATTTTCAGGGTTTTTGCGCCGATTGCGAGGCTGATCAGTTGGTGTCCTAAGCAAATGCCGAAAATCGGTTTGCCGCTTTCCATTAATTTTTGTACGGCTTTGATGGCGTAGTCGCAAGGCTCGGGGTCGCCGGGGCCGTTGGACAGGAATACGCCGTCAGGATTGAGTGCCAATACTTCTTCCGCGCTGGTTTGGGCGGGAACGACGGTCAGGCGGCAGCCGCGAGAGGCGAGCATGCGCAAGATGTTGGTTTTGACGCCGAAATCGTAGGCGACGACGTGGTAAGGCTGTTCGGAAGGGGTAACAAAACCTTTGCCCAATTCCCATTCGCCTTCGGTCCATTCGTAAGTTTCTGTGCAGGAAACTTCTTTTGCCAAGTCTTTGCCGACCATGCTGCCGAATGCGGCAATCAGTTCTTGTGCTTTTTCAACGGTGGCATCTGCACCGGTCAAGATTGCACCGCCTTGCGAGCCTTTTTCACGCAACAGGGTGGTCAGGCGGCGGGTGTCGATGTCGGCGATGGCGACGGTTTTGTTGCGTACCAAATAGTCATGCAGGCTTTCGGAGGTGCGGAAGTTGCTGTGCAAGAGCGGTAGGTCGCGGATAATCAAGCCTGCGGCGTAAACGCTGCGGCTTTCTTCATCTTCGGCGTTGGTGCCGGTGTTGCCGATATGTGGATAGGTGAGGGTAACGATTTGTTTGCAGTAGGAAGGGTCGGTCAGGATTTCCTGATAGCCGGTCATGGAAGTGTTGAACACGACTTCGCCGGAAGTCGAACCTTCGTAACCGATTGATGTGCCGTGAAATACGCTGCCGTCAGCGAGAACGAGAAGAGCCGGAGTGGTCATGATGGAATCCTGTTTGCCTGATGATGGTCGGTTCGAAAAAAAAATGGGTCAGGCCGTCTGAAAAATAAAAATTGTTTACAAAAAAGACAGCCTTCGGAAATCTCGGCTAAAAAAAAACACGCTCCGCAGCTTTGATTTTGCTGTGTAACGTGCTTTTTCAGACATAGCGGTCTATGCCGTAGAAGCAGTGTATTTTAAGTCAAAGTAATAGGAATTTCAAGCGTAGAGTAAGTAATCGATAATTTAAAAACGTTTTATCTTTACGGTACAGTCCCTTGCTTTTGGAATGCTTGATGAATAAGGTTGAACTAAATATTCAGTCAGGCCGTCTTAAAACTGAGCAGGCAGATTGTTTCATTTTTGTTGTGTTTGAAATGCAGGTGTAGGGAAATTCAGCCGAATCAAACATGAAACAGGCTGTTTATGCTAGAATCGTAACCTTATAAAAAATAAAAACAACGTCATTTTTAGCTGAGATTATCCGATGAAAAAAGAACACATTATGCAAAACGCTCCATCAGGCCGCCATCGCCTCATTCATGCAAGCGTTGCTTCCGCTTTAGCACTCATCAGCATTTCCGTTCAGGCAAATACGCAGCAATTTGCCCAAACTCCTTTTTACCTGCAAAACAAAACCGACGTCAGCGGTCAACCCAAAGTCAAACACAATATTATGTTTTTGATTGATGACTCAGGCAGTATGTTGGCTGATGCAAAGGGTGATTATCATGTCCGTGATGAGCAAAAAAAAATCAACATTGCAAAATCAGCATTAAAGCAGGTTTTAGCGCAATATAAAGATCAGTTCAACTGGGGCTTGCAGACTTTGCACAATAATCCTCGGTATTGGAAATGGGATGAGAAAAAAAGGAAAGAGAATAATGCTATTTACGCATATGCAGAACTGCCTAGCCCTGACGATACCAAAGGCGATATGAAGGATACTGAAGGCTTTACGGATGGTTCCGCAGGTCGCAACTGGGAATATGTCAGTAAGAAGGTAGACGAGATGTTGGCTTATCAAGGTACGCCGACAACGCGCCGTTATTATGAAGTCGTCAAAAATTTCGTCATCCCCAATATCAAATATCGCTGCCAGAAATCTTATGTTGTTGTGGTATCTGATGGTGATGCCAATATGAGTTGTAGCAATCAGGATGCCGGTGAGGATCCTCGCTTATCGCGCAATACCAGCTTCAACTACGATCGAGATTATTACTATTCAAACTACTATCGCGCCATCGAACATAGCGCGGATACACCTGCATACCAATATTTCGGGCCGTCTGCAGCGAAGGCTTATGACGATAAATATGGAAAAGGTGAATTTTTCAACGATGGTCGTGGTTTTAGTGGATATTTTGACCTACCACTTTATCAATATGATGCTCATATCCCGCCGCATGAGAAAAAAGTGATGTGCCAATATACCGATTATAAATTCGGGTATAGCGATTATTATCGTAGGCGAATGTGGATAGGTAGTGGCGAAATCATTGTTCCTATTTGGGATAGAAACTATGGTAATGAGAAACGCGGTATGAGTTTCTTCAGTCAGACTTTGGCGGAAAAAGATATTAAAACTGCGGCAAAAGATGGTGTAGATGCTGCGGGTAAAAGCTGGGATGGTGATCCAAGCGACCCTAAAGGTGCGGATTATAGCAAGCAATTGGTTCAGACTTTTACTGTGGGCTTTGGTGAGGGAGTCTCTGAAGTTGGGCGAGAGTATCTGAAAAAGGGTGCCAGTCGCCCGGAATGGTATTTTAATGCCGCAAAACCTGAAAAGTTGCTCGATGCTTTCAAAACCATCGTCGATAATATTGAAAATGACAGTAAAATAACAAAATTTGAGGGAACATCTTCAACTGCGCCTGCAACGACCAGTATGGGTGTTCCCGATATGGCGGCAACGGTTCATTTAAATACCAGCTCTTGGAGCAGTCAGTTGCGGTTTTATAAATTAAACCGCGATGGTACGCCTATCAATACGACCGAGTTTGTTCAGCCATCATTTAATAACCGCCTCACTTTGGTTAATGATGGCAGTAAGACCTATTTTATCGATAGAGTTGCAGATAATGAGGCTTCAAATGCCGATTTTGACATTTCAGACGGCAGTGCGAAAGATAAGTTGGAATGGAAAAATGCATTGCTGAAATGGACTGGCCGAGTAGGTAGTGATGAAACCATCAAAGCGGATGCAGAGGCAAAAGGTTATAACCAGTCTTATCGCATCCGTCCAACTGATCCAGCTGACGCAAGTAAAGATGAGCGCAATTTGGGCGATATTTTGGACGGTTCGGTTGCTTCGATTGGCGATAAGCGCGACAACCGTCAAGAGTTTTTGGTCGCTGCTGCCAATGACGGCATGGTACATATTTTCCGTAATGGTACGCCTAGCAATCCTTATGACTTGAAACTCAGCTATATTCCGGCAGGTATGGAGCGCGAGGACGATCAAGGTCAAGCAACAACTTTGGGCAAAGTTCTGAAGGATATTGCTCGCGATGGTTACGGCTCTGGCACGCCGCACCGTTATATGGTTAATGGTGGCTTTGTTCTCCGCCAAACACCTGATAAGCAAACCTTTATGTTTGGTGCGATGGGCCAAGGTGGACGCGGTGCGTATGCGTTGAATATCGGTGCAGTGGCGAACAGTGATCGTAGTGGTTGGAATACGACTGTACCTTTGTTTGAAACAGAAAAAGGCTCTGGCAATAAGCTGGGTTATACCATTGGTTCGACACAAATTGGCCGTGTCTCCATTAAACGCAATGCTACTCCGGTTAATCTGGAATCTGACGTGCGTTATGCAGGCTTCTTGGCTAGTGGCTATCGCACTGAAGATGTGAATAGTGCCGACAATGAAACAGCTTTGTATGTCTATGATATGACAGGGAAAGAGGCAGGGACGAAAAATACTGGCACTAATGTTTCTTCTGAAGCTGGCAAGCTCTTGGCCAAAATTTCTGCACCGAATGGCAAAGGTGGTCTCTCTACCCCCACTTTGGTAGACACCGATTTTGACGGTATTGTCGATATTGCTTATGCCGGCGACCGTTACGGCAATATGTTCCGCTTTGACTTGAGTGGTGAAACTCCGTCCAAATGGTCTGCGCAAATGATTTTCCAAGGATCGGGGAATCAACCGATTACGTCTGCGCCTGCGGTATCACGCCGCAGTAAAGATAAGTATGTCGTCATTTTTGGTACGGGTAGCGAGATTTATCAGAATGAATTGACCAATACCAATGGCCAAATCAATGCCGTTTACGGTATTTACGACGATGTGTCTACTGATGAATCCAAAAAAGCAGTTTTGGCAAACAGCAGTGAGTTGGAACAGCAAACCAGAGAAAGTGACGGAGAACACATTTATGTCAGCGACAATAAGGTTGGTGAAGGCAAAAAAGGCTGGAGTCTGACTTTAGGTCCGAATGAACGTGTGACTGTCAAGCCGACGATGATTTTGCGTACAGCCGTTGTGACCATCCGCAAGTATGAAACCAAAACAATTCATACTGATTCTTCCAGTACCGATGTTTGTTTGCCGGATAGTACGTCCACACAAACGACAGCGAAAACGATTATTCTAGGCGTAAATGCTGAAAACGGCGGCCGTTTGGGCTTGCGTGATGCGCGTATCTCCAGCAAAGATCGCATATTTATCAAACGTGAAAATAATGGCCAGATTTATTACGCCAACGGTATGACTTTTGATGGCGTTATCAACTTTACTTATATGAATTCCAGCAAAGCCGACGATTCTCCGGTAACTGCCGATGGCGATAGCGGCGGCACGGGTACGGATAAGGAGTTGAACGCTACGCCGAGCGTGCCAAACAATAAATGTTTTGCAACCAAAGGCGATCGCAGTCTCTTGTCTAACCAGCTGGTCAGCCTGGAAGTACAAGGCCGTACATGCGGACTCAAGCGCATCAGTTGGCGTGAATTGTTCTTTTAATCTGTAAGGCTAAGTATCGAGGCCGTCTGAATGTTTCAGACGGCCTTTTCTGTTGAGTGATAATAATTGAGAGATGCTGGATTGAAAAATAGAAAACCTTGTTTGTGGATATAACAAGGTTTGATCAAATTGAAAGCTTGGATAGAGCTAAATGACAGACTTGGGCTATTCTTTTTTAATTTTCTACTATTTGGTTGAGAAGTTAAAAGGCCGTCTGAAAATATCTTTTCAGACGGCCTTTGATTTATCAAGGAGCGCATTGTTAGATGCTGTTTTTAATGATTTTCCGCAGAGTAGACAGTTGTCGGCGGCTGACGGGTAGCGGGGTCGGAATATCGAGAATTTTTGCGCCCCATGTGGATGCGGATTCGTCGTTTTCGTCATCGTCCAGTCGAATCAGGCTGTCGAGGGTGTGGCGGAAGACGAGGGCATTGCGGTGGATGCGGATGACCTTGTCGCCAAGCAACTCTTCCCAGTAAACTAGGGTCTTCGGTAATTCGTAGCTGTGGCCATCGCCGGTAAACAGATAGACGGTTTTGTGTTCCGCCATCAGGTAGCGCGCCTGTTGCCATGGGATTTCAACCATGCGTTCGCGGTTGTACACTTTGAAATGGGTGAAACTGTCTGCTTTTTCGCGGTTTTTCTCGATGATGCGGTCAAGCGCGGTTTGCAGGCGGGTCATTTTGATTGGTTTGAGCAGATAGTCTGCGGCAGCCAGCTCAAACGCGCGCAGGGCGTGTTCTTCGTAGGCTGTGGTGAATACAATTTCCGGCTGGCGTTTGGCGGTACGCTTAATGCGTTCGACAAATTCGAGACCATCGATTTCCGGCATGCCGATGTCGGCAAAAACGATGTCGACTTCGTGGACGCTCAGCCACTCCAATGCTGGCATGGCATGGTGAAAGACGTTGAGCAGTACGACATTGCACTCTTCCAATAATACACGTAAGCGTTCTGCTGCTAATACTTCGTCTTCTACAATAATGGCACTTGGCATAGCGGTATTCTTTTTGTTGTATCGTGGGAGATCTGCCGCGCTTTGTCATCCTCAATAACGCGTCAGCCGTATGTTGTTACAACCTTGAAATTATCAGTTTGTGACAATTTTAGGAAATTTTTGAAATATACATGATTTTTCGCTTCTTGGGCATGGTTTGGGATGGATCGGAAGATTACTTACATAATTTTATGAAATATTGTAATACCTAGAGTAATTTTGTTGTAATCATGCTAATTCAGTCCGTGATAATGGACGATTTTGGGATTTTGTCCATTTGCCAGTGCGCTACCGCCCAATCGAGCAATTCCTGCGGACGGTTCATAGCAGGTGCATCGGGTAGGTTGAGGTAGGTCAGGACTTGGCGGAGAAGTTGTTCTTTTTGATTCAAATCCAAAGCCGGGGCAAGGGTTTGTTTCGACCATTTTTGCCCTTGGTTATTGGTCAGTAGGGGAAGGTGGGCGTAGGCCGGTGTGGGAACGCCGAGGCATTGTTGCAGATAGATTTGGCGCGGCGTGGAAACGAGCAAGTCCTGACCGCGGACAATATGGGTTATTCCTTGATCGGCATCGTCGGCAACCACGGCAAGCTGATATGCCCAATAGCCGTCGGCACGAAGCAGGACGAAATCGCCGATATCGTGTGCCAGATTTTGTGCGTAATGTCCGACAATGCCGTCTGAAAAACCGATTACGCGATCGGGAACTTGAATGCGCCATGCCGGTGTTTTGTTTTGCGTGTCGGGTCTTTGCTGAGGATTGCGGCAACGGCCGTTATATACAAATCCGTCTGCGCCATGTGTTGCCGCTGCCTGCCAGTCTTTGCGGCTGCAGTAGCAGGGATACACCAGCCTGGCTGCTTTGAGGCGGTCGAGGGTGTCTTGATATAGGTCGTAACGGCGGCTTTGATAGGCGACTTCGCCGTCCCACTCAAAGCCGAAAGCTTCGAGCGTGCGCAAAATGTCGGCAGCGGCGCCGGGCATTTCACGCGGGGGATCAAGGTCTTCAATGCGGACCAGCCATTTGCCCTGATGAGCGTGCGCGTCGGCATAGGAGGCGACGGCGGTCAGTAGGGAGCCGATATGAAGCAAGCCGGTAGGGCTGGGAGCGAAACGTCCTATATACATGGCAGGGTGGTTTTGTAGGGCAGGGATAGTATGCCTGCACGGTATTCAAATCGTGATAGAAAAGGGCGTGCCGTACACGCCCGAATTTGGGTTTCAGACGGCCTGAGACTTTTCAAAATGATTTAAGTTTCTCGGCCGTCCGTTCAATCCGCTTAAGCCAAGGGAGCAAGCAGTTTGGCGAAAGCGTCTTCAAATTGTTTCAAACCGTCTTCCTGCAAACGCGTTGCCAAGGTTTCGACATCAATGCCGAGTTTGGCGGTTTCGGCAAGCTGTGCTTGGGCTTCGTCCACACCTTCGGTCAAAGTGGCTTTGGCAGTGCCGTGGTCGATAAAGGCTTTGAGTGTGGCATCGGGAACGGTGTTGACGGTATGGGCGCCAATCAGGCTGTCAACGTACAACGTGTCAGGATAGGCAGGGTTTTTCACGCCGGTAGATGCCCACAGAAGTTGTACGCGGTTGGCACCTTTTTCGGCAAGTGCGGCAAATTCGCTGCTACCGAAGTATTGCGCCCAATCTTGATAGGCGGCTTTGGCCAGCGCAATGGCAACTTTGCCTTTGAGGTGGTCGGGTAGGGTGGCGTCCAACGCGGCATCAACACGGGAAATAAAGAAGCTGGCGACAACTTGGATATGGGAAACGTCGTGTCCTGCCTCCAAACGTTTGGCAATGCCGCGTGTGTAGGCCGCATAGGCTTTGAGGGTTTGGGCGCGGGAGAAAAGCAGGGTCAGGTTGACGCTGATGCCGTCTGAAACAAGGGTTTCAAGCGCTTCGATGCCTTCGTCGGTTGCCGGTACTTTAATCATGACATTTTTACGGCCGATGGCGGCGTGCAGGCGGCGCGCTTCTTCAACCGTGCCTTGTGCGTCTTTGGACAATTCAGGCGAAACTTCGAGGCTGACGAAGCCGGTTTTACCGCCGGTGGATTCGTGTTCGGCAAGGCACACGTCGCAAGCGGCTTGCACATCGGCAACCGCCATGGTTTCGTAGCGTTGTTTCGGGGTCAGGTCTTGCTGTTTGAGCGCGGCTACTTCATCGGCGTACAGCGCGTCTCCGGCAAAGGCTTTTTGGAAAATGGCAGGATTGGAAGTTACGCCACACACACCTTGCTTCAGCATTTCTGCCAACTCGCCGCTTTGTACCAGCGAACGGGAGAGATTGTCCAACCAGATTTGTTGTCCTAATGCTTTAACGTCCGATAAAATAGTCATCTCTGATTCCTTTTACATAATAGGTTTGTTTGTGAAGTGGCGGTAATGCTACGCCAATTCGATGAATTTGAACAGTTTACAGCCGATTAATTTGGGCAAAACAAACCTAAATTCAAGCACGAAAGGTGGCTTTGATGGCGGAAAACACACTTTATCTCGACTGGGCGCGCGATGTATTGGATACGGAAGCCGAAGGTTTGCGTGAAATTGCGGCGGCTTTGGACCATGATTTTGTCCGTGCGGCAGAAGCGTTGTTGCACTGCAAGGGTAGAGTAGTTATTACCGGCATGGGCAAGTCCGGACACATCGGCCGCAAAATGGCGGCAACCATGGCTTCCACCGGTACGCCTGCGTTTTTCGTCCATCCTGCCGAAGCGGCGCACGGCGATTTGGGCATGATTGTGGACCACGATGTCGTGGTTGCCATTTCCAATTCCGGCGAAAGCGATGAAATTGCAGCGATTATTCCGGCATTGAAACGCAAAAACATCACGCTTATTTGTATCACTGCCCATCCGACTTCGACCATGGCGCGCCATGCCGATATCCATATTACCGCAGCAGTTTCCAAAGAAGCCTGTCCGCTCGGCCTTGCGCCGACTTCCAGTACGACCGCCGTGATGGCGTTGGGCGATGCGCTGGCCGTGGTTTTATTGCAGGCGCGTGCGTTTACGCCGGATGATTTTGCTTTAAGCCATCCGGCCGGCAGCTTGGGCAAACGCCTGTTGCTGCGTGTGGCGGATATCATGCATAAAGATGAAGCTCTGCCAGCCGTTTTGTTGGGTACGCCGTTGAAAGAAGCCATTGTCCGCATGAGTGAAAAAGGCTTGGGCATGTTGGCGGTAACCGATGCCGAAGGCCGTCTGAAAGGCGTATTTACCGATGGCGACTTGCGCCGTCTGTTTCAAGAACGCGACAGCTTTGCGGGTTTGAAAGTGGACGACATCATGCACGCTTCTCCAAAAATCATCTCCGCCGACCGTCTCGCCACAGAAGCTTTGAAAGCCATGCAAAGCGGCCATGTGAACGGTTTGCTGGTGGTTGAAGAAAACGGCGTGCTGATTGGCGCATTGAACATGCACGATTTATTGATGGCACGAATTGTCTGAATTGACGGCAAAAACGTTTTCAGACGGCCTTATGCTAGAATAGGCCGTCTGAAATAAGGAAACCTTATGCAAAACCTCTCTTCCGACCTGCAACAACGCGCTTTAGGTATCAAACTGCTGATACTGGATGTGGACGGCGTTTTGACCGACGGCCGTATTTTTATCCGCGACAACGGCGAAGAAATCAAATCGTTCCACACTTTGGACGGACACGGTTTGAAAATGCTTCAGGCCAGTGGCGTGCAAACAGCAATTATTACCGGCCGCGATGCGCCTTCCGTCGGTATCCGCGTGAAGCAGCTCGGTATCAACTATTACTTCAAAGGCATTCACGACAAACGTGCCGCCTACGCCCAATTACGCGAACAGGCCGGTGTGGAGGAGCATGAGTGCGCCTTTGTCGGCGACGATGTCGTTGATTTGCCCGTGATGGTGCGTTGCGGATTGGCGGTCGCCGTCCCTGAAGCGCATTGGTTTACTTTGCAATACGCCCATTATGTAACCCGACGTTCCGGCGGCGCAGGCGCGGTGCGTGAAGTGTGCGATTTGATTATGCAGGCGCAAGGTACGCTTGAACCTGCTTTGAAAGAGTATGTACGATGAAAATCAGATGGCGTTACGGAATCGCCTTTCCGCTGGTGTTGGCCGTTTCACTCGGCGCACTGGCGGCGTGGCTCGGCCGCATCAGCGAAGTGCAGGTCGAAGAAGTCGTCCTCAATCCGAATGAGCCGCAATATTCGATGAAAGGCATCAACGGCAAACGTTTTGACCAAGAAGGCCGTCTGAAAGAAAACCTGAGCGCGGTCGATGCCGTCCAATATCCGAATAGCGCGGACGTGCATTTGGACAAACCGCATCTTTCGTTTTACCGAGACGGCAGCCTATTGTACGAAGTCGGCAGCGACAAGGCCGCGTACAATATTCAAAGCAAAAAAGTCGTTTTTGAACAGAATGTTGTCTTAAACAAAGCGGCAGATGCCAAGCGTTTGGCCGGCATCGTCAAAACCGAACGTTTGAATGTCGATACCGAAGCACAATACGCCCATACCGACAGCCCCGTTACTTTCCAATACGGACAGTCCGGCGGTCAGGCAAACGGCATGACTTATGACCACAAAACCGGTTTGTTGAATTTCCCTTCTAAAGTGAAAGCCACAATTTATGATACAAAAAATTTGTAAAACCTTAGCCCTTGTTGCCGTTTTTGCCGCCAGCCCGGCCTTTGCCCTGCAAAGCGACAGCAAGCAGCCGATTCAAATCGAAGCCGACCAAGGCTCGCTTGACCAAAACAACCAAAGTACCACTTTTTCCGGCAACGTCATCATCAAACAAGGCACGCTCAATATCCGCGCCGGCAGCGTAACCGTTTCGCGCAACGACAAAAGCGAGCAGTTGATGAAAGCAACCGGCTCGCCCGTCAAATTCAGCCAAGAGTTGGACGGCGGCAAAGGCGTGGTCAACGGCCAAGCCAATACCGTCACGTATTCTTCCGCAGCCAGTCTGGTTACTCTGATCGGCAATGCCAAAGTACAGCGCGGCGGCGATGTGGCTGAAGGTGCGGTCATTACCTACAACACCAAAACCGAGGTTTATACCATCAACGGCAGCGCCAAATCTGGTGTGAAATCCGCCGCCAAATCCGGCCGCGTCAGCGTTGTCATCCAGCCGTCCAGCACGCAGAAAAACAAATAAGAAAACACACAAAAAGGCCGTCTGAAAAAGGTTCAGACGGCCTGAGGTCAATATCGAAAGTCAACAGAATATGAGCGCAAACAACAGCCGTCTTGTGGTTCAAAACCTGCAAAAAAGTTTCAAAAAACGCCAAGTCGTCAAAAGCTTCTCCCTTGAAATCGAAAGCGGTGAAGTCATCGGCCTGCTCGGCCCCAACGGTGCGGGTAAGACCACCAGCTTTTACATGATTGTCGGCCTGATTGCCGCCGATGCAGGCAGTGTGATGTTGGACGGCCAAGAGTTGCGCCACCTGCCTATTCACGAACGCGCCCGCCTCGGCGTCGGCTATCTGCCGCAGGAAGCCTCGATTTTCCGCAAAATGACCGTGGAACAAAATATCCGCGCCATTTTGGAAATCAGCATGAAGGACAAAAGCCGCATCGATGCCGAACTTGAAAAACTGTTGGCCGATTTGAACATCGAACGCCTGCGCAACAACCCTGCGCCGTCCTTGTCCGGTGGCGAACGCCGCCGTGTCGAAATCGCGCGCGTGTTGGCTATGCAGCCGCGTTTCATTTTGTTGGACGAACCTTTTGCCGGCGTTGACCCGATTGCCGTCATCGATATTCAGAAAATCATCGAGTTCCTCAAATCACGCGGTATCGGCGTATTGATTACCGACCACAACGTGCGCGAAACCCTCAGCATCTGCGACCGTGCCTACATCATCAGTGATGGTACGGTATTGGCTTCAGGCAAGCCGGATGATTTGGTCAACAATGAACAAGTCCGTTCGGTTTATTTGGGCGAAAATTTCAAATATTGAGTTTAGGCCGTCTGAAAAGGTGCATCTGTGTTGAAACGAATTTTTTTTGTCTTCCTTTGCCGTTTTGGCAGCTACTGCTGTGCATGCCATGCCCGAACAGTCATGGCAGGATATGGGTGTGCGCCAAGGCGTGATAGATAAAAATGGCAAGCCGATAACCGGTATCGTAACGGCGACAGCTATCGTGGATAAAGAAGGTAAGCTGGGAAAAAGCCTCCATTGGGAAGTGGATGCGCTGGAATTGTTGAAACTTGCTCAAGAAGTAGGTTTGCCAAAACAAGTCGAGCCTTATAAAGAGTGTACTTATAATCAGAAAACCCAACAAACGGATTGTAAGACACTGGAAAGCCTTAAAAAATTCAGATTCTTTTATACTGTGCCAAATGGATTCAAAGAAGAGATAAAGACGAAACCTGTCCAAGTTGCTCCCCCACCTTATCCAGAGCTTTCTACAGAGAATGGTGAGGAAGGGACTGTGGTATTAAATGCCTTTATCAATATAGATGGCAAAGTATTTGTATGGGTAAAAAAGAGCAGTAGATACTCGCGTTTAGATGCCGCAGGACGAAAAGCGGTTTTGCAGACAAAATTTCAACCCGCTACCTATCGCGGGAAGCCTGTTGCCATGTTTTTTACTCGACGTATTGCGTTTATTTTAAATTAGAAACCATCTCTACTGTTGAATAATTCATTTATCAGTTGATAAAAGAATAATATATTGAAATAATCATCCAATATATAAACAATATATCCGATACTTTCAGACGACCCGTCAGATACAGGTCGTCTGAAATCCATAAAACACGTTTACTATCAAACACCATGTCTTCACTCGTCCTTAAACTCAAACAGACCCAGCAGCTCAACCAGCGGCTGCAGCAGTCTTTGCGCATCTTGCAGATGTCGGGTCTTGAGCTTGAACGCGAAGTGGAAGACTGGTTATTAGACAATCCTCTGCTTGAGCGTCCGGAAACCGATGAGTTTGCCGATAGCGGGCTCAACCGTGCGGTAACCATGCCGCGCGCAGGTCAGCAGTTGAGCGGCGACGATGCCGAAGATATTTGGAGCAACATCGCCGAAGAAGAGGATTTCAAACACTATCTGCATGCCCAAGTGTGCGAACATCCGCTCTCGCAAGTGGAAGCGGCCTATGTTCACGTCTTGATTGATTTTTTGGATGAACAAGGCTACCTCACCGACAGTCTCGAAGAAATCATCGACCACACGCCGTTGGAATGGATGCTGGACGAAGAGGCTCTGCAAAATGCGCTGGATGTATTGCAAACCTTTGATCCGCCCGGCGTGGCTGCGGCCGACTTGACCGAGTCGCTCATGTTGCAGCTGATGCGTTTGCCGGCTTCTCCGGCTAGACAAATGGCCGCGCATTTGGTGCAAAGTTCGCTTCAAGAGTTAGGCAAAAACCGCAAACAAAACGTTCTGCGTTTCCGCAAACTCTATCCCGATACCGACAGCGAAACCATAGAAGCCGCGCTCGATATGATTGCCGAGCTCAATCCCTATCCGGCCTACGGTTTCGCCTCTGCCACGCCCACGCCTTATATTCAGCCTGACGTTTGGGTCAAAGAGGGCAAGGATGGCTGGGAAGTCATCAGTAATGAGGAGGCTTGGCCGAAGCTGCAGCTCAATCAGGAATATTGCGACCTGATGAAATCAGCGGAAGAGGGCGCACCGGAGTGGAAGGAAAAAATCAACGAAGCCAAGCAGCGCATTGATTCTTTGGAGCTGCGTAAAAGCACGGTCCTCCGCCTTGCCGAGTATATCGTCAAAAATCAGGAAGATTTTTTCATCTTCGGAGAAATCGGCCTGTCGCCCATGCTGATGAAGGATGCCGCCGCCGAATTGGGTTTGGCGGAAAGTACCATCTCGCGCGCCGCCAATCAGAAATATTTGTCTTGCCCGCGCGGCCTGTTTGCGTTACGCTATTTCTTCACACAGGCAGTGAATGCCGACGATGACGGCGAAGGGTTCAGCCAAGGCGCAATCAAAGCCGTATTGAGCCAGCTGATTGAAAGCGAAGACAGCAGCAAACCCTATTCGGACGAGACCCTCGTCAAATTATTAAAACAACGCGGCATTGAAATCGCCAGACGTACAGTTGCAAAATATAGAGAATCATTAGACATACCACCGGCACACAAACGAAAATTTACCGAGTAGATATATTCCTATCCGTTTTGACGGACTAATCAACCGAAGGAGCTGTATCATGAATCTAAAAATCACCGGTCTGAATTTTGATGTTACCGAAGCCATCAAAAACTATGTTTCCGACAAGTTGGCACGAATCAATCGCCACGCCGACAACATCATCTCCGTGACCATTACGCTCTCGGTGGAAAAAGTCAATCAAAAAGCCGAAGCTGATGCGCATCTGGCAGGCAAAGATTTGCACGTTGAAGCGATTGAACAGGATATGTATGCTGCGATTGATATTTTGATGGACAAGCTCGACCGCGCTGTTTTGAAACATAAAGAAAAAAGCGGCGATGTCCGCAGTACTGTCAAACCTGCTGCCGAATAAAGTTTTTGTATGATAAAGGCCGTCTGAATATTCAGACGGCCTTTTGTTTTGCTAGATGTTTTAGACTGGCAATCTAGTTACTCACTTTTTCACCATTCCACGGTGCCACTTTAAACAGCAGCAACATGCCCGGTATGCCCAAAGCGAAACACAGCCAGTAGAAATTGAAGTAGCCCATCGCTTCAATCAGATAGCCTGCCGAAGCATTGATAAATGTACGTGGAACGGCTGACAGGCTGGTAAAGAGGGCTAATTGTGTGGCCGTAAATGCAGGATTGGTTTCACGAGCCATGTAGGCAACAAACGCCGCTGTACCCAGACCTACGCCCGCTGCTTCTGCACCAATCACGGCCGCAAGCATCATTTGCTCTGTCAGTGTGATGGTTTCAAACTTGCCAAAATTTGCCAACCAGGCAAAGCCTAGAATAGTAACCCATTGCGCCACGCCGAAAATCCACAAAGCTCTATTGATACCGAGCTTTATCATCCAAATACCGCCTACAATACCGGCAATGACAGCAGGCCATAAACCGGCATTTTTGGCAATGAGGCCGATGTCGGTTTTGCTGAAGCCCATGTCTAGATAAAAAGGTGTAGCCAAAGAAGTGGCCATGCTGTCGCCCAGTTTGTAGAGAAAGATAAACAGCAATACCAATATGGCCTGTTTGATTCCTTTGCGGGAGAAGAACTCACTGAAAGGGTCAGATACTGTTTGGGCAAATGTACGCGACACAGATGGTGGAATGTCAGGCTCTTTAGCTAAAAACAGGGTCATCAGCAGACCGGGCAGCATAAATAGTGCAGTAATGATGAATACGTTGTGCCAAGGCATCAAGTCGGCCAAAATCAAGCTGAGCGAACCAGGTACCAAAGCAGCGATACGGTAGGCATTAACGTGGATAGAGTTGCCTAAGCCTAATTCTTCATCTGACAAAATTTCACGGCGAAATGCATCCAATACAATATCTTGGCTGGCAGAAAAAAAGGCGACCACCAACGATAAGCCCATAATTACATATAAATGCTGAGTAGGATTTAGGAAGGCGTAAATGAGCAAGGTCAGCAGCAAACCAATTTGCGTAACCAGCATCCAACCGCGTCGCCGTCCTAAAAAAGGTAATCTGACCAAATCAATGACGGGAGACCAGATAAATTTCCAAGTGAAAGGCAGCCCGATAAGTGCCATCAGGCCGATGGTTTTCAAATCAACATGTTCGCTGCGCAACCATGCAGGAATCAGGTTGATCAGAAAATAAAGCGGCAACCCCGAAGTGAAGCCTGTGAAAATGCAGATCAGCATTTTGCGCGAAAAAATCTTGCGCCAAGTGCCGGATTGGGGTGCGGTTGTCATAGTGGAATCAATAAAAAAGAAAAGGGATATTGTAGCAAAGATGGGGGGTATGGCGAATGAACTTCTGTTATTTTTATAGAATAACAAGAGGCCGTCTGAAACGGCCTTTTGTTGGAACAAGCTGATAGGTTTTTGAAATGTCCGTAAGACAGGCAGATATGTTTGTTTTACGGATATTTTATTTTCGGACTGCCTTCGATGCTGCGTTGCAGTTGCGGTAGAAGGCAATCAGACCGTTGGTGGAGCTGTCGTGTGCCGGGGTGCCGCGTTCGAGTTCGGGTTCGATGGTTTTGGCCAGCTCTTTACCGTATTCCACGCCCCATTGGTCGAAGGGGTTGATACGCCAAATTACGCCTTGAACGAAGGTTCGGTGCTCGTAAGCCGCCATCAGCATGCCGAGGTTGAAAGGTGTCAGGCTGTTGATGAGTAGGCTGTTGCTCGGGCGGTTGCCGGGGAACTCTTTCTGCGGCGCAAGTCGGTCGCGTTCGTCTTGGGGTAGGGCGGCCAATTCGATTTGCACTTCGTCTAGGGTTTTGCCTTTCATCAGCGCTTCGGCTTGGGCGAAGGCATTGGCAACGGTAAAGCGGTGTTGGCGGTGGTTGCCGTAGATTGTGGTCATGGGGACGATGAAATCGACGGGAATCAGACGCGTGCCTTGGTGTAAAAGCTGGAAGTAGGCATGTTGGCAGTTGACGCCTTCATCGCCGAAGACAATGCCGCCGGTGGTGCAGGAAACGGGTTGGCCGTCTGAAGTACGCTGTTTGCCGAGGCTTTCCATATCGAGCTGGTTGAGCCACGGGGTGAAGAGGCGCATGTTGTGGCTGTATGGGACAACGGTTTGGCCGTCTGAATGTTGGAAGTTGTTGTACCAAACGTTGATGAGTGCCATCAGGACGGGAATGTTGCGGCGGAATGGGGTCTCGAAGAAGTGGGTATCCATTGCGTGCGCACCGGCCAGCATTTTGCGGAATGCTTTTTCACCGACGGCAACCATCAGCGGCAGGCCGATGGGCGACCAAACGGAATAGCGGCCGCCGACCCAGTCGGACATGGCGAAGACTTTGTCGGGGGAGATGCCGAAGTTTTGGGCTGCGGCCACATCGGCGGAAATGGCGCAGAAGTGGCGGTAGATGCCGGAATCGGGCAACCCTGCATCGCGGTACCAAGTACGCGCCGCATAGGCATTGAGCAGGGTTTCCGGTGTGCGGAACGATTTGCTGGCAATGCTGAATACGGTGGTCTCGGGGTTGAGGCCGAGAAGGGTTTGGGTCAGGTCGGCATCATCGGAGTTGCTGACAAAGTGGACGCGGATGTTTTGCCAATAGGGTTGCAGCGCCTGTGTGGCCATGCGCGGGCCTAAATCGGAGCCGCCGATGCCGATGTGAACCAAGTCGGTAATCGGTTTGCCGGTAATGCCTGCGTGGGTGCCGTCCAAAAGTTGGCGTGCGAACTCGAGGGTGCGGTTGAGTTCGTGATGAACTTTGGACACGATGTTTTCGCCGTCGACGTAAATGGGTTGGGCATTGGCCGGCAGGCGCAGGGCGGTGTGGAGGACGGCGCGGTGTTCGCTGGTGTTGATTTTTTCGCCGTTGATCATGGCCTGCATATATTGTGGCAAATCGGCTGCTTCGGCCAGTCGGCACAATAAATCAAGGGTATTTTCATCCAGACGGTTTTTGCTGTAATCAAATAACAAACCGTGCAGAATTTCGTGCATATTGTTGAAACGTTCGGCATCTGCAGCGAAACGTTCGCGCAGGGTAACGTGTTGCGTATCGGCATGATGGGCTTCCAAGGCCTGCCATGCGTCTGAGTATGCGGTCATCTCGTTTCCTTAGTATGTAACGGTAAAATAAGCAGGATGGATAGGTATTTCCTGCTTTTTTGTAGTGGCTTGTAGTTTAACAAATTTGAACAGGTTTTGGGAGGTGGCGGGGGTGGTTTTGTTTAAGAAATGTATGCAAAATGAAAAAGAAATGATTGATTATCATCAAGTTTCTGTAAAAAAAAGGGTATGACACCGATGTCTGCTGTGTTATCCTATGTAACATTATTGAAATCCTGTCGGGGCGGGTTCGTAAGATGGCTACAATTTATGATGTCGCTGCTTATGCCGGAGTGTCTCCCAAGACGGTCAGCCGGGTGATTAACGGCGATGCGCCGGTCAGCGATAAAACCCGTTCCAAAGTAGAAACAGCGATTGCCGCTTTGGGCTATATCCCGTCTTCTGCGGCGCGGATTATGCGGTCCCACCGTTCCGGCTTGGTCGGCCTGATTACCGGCGCCATTTCGCGGACGGGTGAGAATACGGGCGGACACGGCATTCCGGATATGTTCTTGATTAAGGGCATTCAGCAGCGGATTCGCGCACAAGGCAAGATTTTGATGATTGCCGACATCGACAACAAGCCGGGTCAGCCCGGTCAGATGGAGTCGCTGATCCGTACCTTTATGGAACACCGTGCCGAGGGGATTTTATATGTCGCCGGTTTCCATCAGGAAGTATTGTTGCCGGAAGTGCCCAATCGTTGCCCGATGGTGTTGGTCAACTGCTTTGATTTGGCAGGTACGCCGTCGGTTTTGCCGGACGATGAAGCAGGGCAGTATGGCTTGGTGCGCCGGATTATCCAAAGCGGACACAAACGGATTGCTTATGTAACTTTGCAGCCGGGTGTGGAAGCGACGAGATTGAGATTGGCCGGATACCGCCGGGCTTTGGCGGATGCGGATATTGTCTTTGATCCTGATTTGGTACAGACAGGGTATCCTGACTTCAGCAATGACAGCGGGTCTTTGATTTCGGCTATTTTGAAATTGCTGTCTTTGCCGCTTCCGCCGACGGTAATTTGCTGCGGCAACGATGAAATGGCAGTGCGCGTGTACGGGATTTTGAGGACGCGCGGCGTGCGGGTTCCAGAGCAAGTCTCCGTTGCCGGCTATGATAACCACAGTGCGATTGCGGAAACGCTGTTTCCGCCGTTGACCAGCACCGAGCTGCCTTATCTGCGCATGGGCGAAATGGCGGCGGATTTGCTGTTCCAATACATCGAACATCCGGCCGGTACGGCTCAGCCCGTCAAGGTCGTTGGGGAAACCATCTGGCGTCAGTCTGTAATGAATAAATAGTTTCAGACGGCCTAAAAATAAGCTTTAAACAACACAAACACACATCAAAACAAGATTATATAAACGGTCAAAATAAAGGCCGTCTGAAAACAGGGTTGCCTCATTAAAAAAGGCGGCCCAATACAATAAGAGCGTCATACCGCTGAAATTGGAGTTTGTTGTTTCCATAGTTTATTATCCAGGAGTAGCCTTCCTATGAAAATCTCCCCACAAGTGGCGATGACACTTCGCCAGATTATGCTGATGAACTTCGGTTTCTTCGGCATTCAATACAGCTTCGGGTTGCAGCAAACTGCGATTAACCCGATTTTCAGCTTCCTTCATGCCGACCCGAGCCAATTGCCGATTTTGAATATGGCAGGCCCGATTACCGGTTTGCTGGTTCAGCCGATGATTGGTGCAATGAGTGACCGCACTTGGGTGCCGGGATTGGGTCGCCGCCGTCCGTATTTCTTGATCGGCGCCATCGGTTGCAGCCTCTGCCTCTTTATTTATCCGCACGTTACCGCCTTGTGGGTGGCCGTATTGCTGCTGTGGCTCTTGGACATCAGCAACAACACGGCAATGGAACCTTTCCGTGCCTTTATTGCCGATACTGTTCCTGAACACCAGCAATCCACCGGTTTCTTGATGCAGTCCGTGTTTACCGGCTTGGGCATTACCCTGGCCAACGTTTCCCTCTACATCTTCCAACAAATCGGCTGGTTGCAACAAACTTCCGAAGCAGGCATTCCGTATTGGGTATTCGGTTCGTTTTATATTGGTGCGGTCTGCTCCATCGGTTCGGTTTTGGTTACCGTTTTATCAACAGCCGAACGCGAGCCCAGCCCTGAAGAAATGGCGGCCATTAAAGCCCAGCCGAGCGGTCCGGCTCATGCTGTTAAAGATATTGTCGTTGCCGTGCGCGAAATGCCGACTGCCCTGTGGCAACTGGCTTTGGTGTATCTCTTCCAATGGTACGCGCTCTTCATCTACTGGCAATATATTTCCCACAGTATCGTCCAATCCGTCTGGGACTCGACCGTTGAAAATACCGAAGCGTATAGCCAAGCGGTTGCATGGACCGGCCTGGTAAACGGTTTCTACAACGTGGTAACCTTTATCTCCGCCTTCGGCCTGATGTGGATGGCGCGCAAATACGCCGCCAAATATGTTCACGCCTTTGCCGTAACCCTTGCCGCGCTGGCCTTGCTCACCATTCCGCACATCGGCAACAAATACCTGATGTTTGCGCCGATGATTGGTTTCGGTGTCGGTTGGGCAAGTATGATGGGCGTGCCGTTTATGATTGTGGTCGGTTCTATTCCGAAAGAACGTTACGGCGTGTACATGGGTATTGTGAACATGATGATTGTGATTCCAATGCTGATTGAAACCGTATCTTTCGGCTGGGTGTACAGAACTTTCTTGGGTTCAAACCCTGCCAACGCGATGACTTTTGCCGGTGTTTCCCTGGCTATTGCCGCCGCGTTGACCTTAACCATTAAAACTGCGGCCAAACCGGCTACTGCAGAATAACGAAGTTTTGATTTAAAACCAAAATAAAAAGGCCGTCTGAAACATGAAAGGGTTTCAGACGGCCTTTTTGGTCGAAACAAATCATATTTGCCGACTTGATTCGGTAAGCCTTATTGCCGCCGAGCTACCGTTCATCACTCAAATTGGCTATGACTGCCGATTTTGCTTTACAATATCCTTCTTTAATTGATTTCGTTTTACCATCCTGATGACAGAACACATTTCCGCTCCCAGTCCATCTCCTATCGGCGAAGACTACCTGCTGTTAGGTCAGTACGCCGAACGCGCCTATCTCGAATACGCCATGAGCGTGGTCAAAGGCCGCGCGCTGCCTGAAGTTTCAGACGGCCAAAAGCCTGTGCAGCGGCGTATTTTGTTTGCCATGCGCGATATGGGTTTGACGGCGGGGGCGAAGCCGGTGAAATCGGCGCGCGTGGTCGGCGAGATTTTGGGTAAATACCACCCGCACGGCGACAGTTCCGCCTATGAAGCGATGGTGAGGATGGCACAGGATTTTACCTTGCGCTATCCCTTAATCGACGGCATCGGCAACTTCGGTTCGCGCGACGGCGACGGGGCGGCGGCGATGCGTTACACCGAAGCGCGGCTGACGCCGATTGCGGAATTGCTGTTGTCCGAAATCAATCAGGGTACGGTGGATTTCGTGCCGAACTACGACGGCGCGTTTGACGAACCGCTGCACCTGCCCGCCCGCCTGCCCATGGTCTTGCTCAACGGCGCATCAGGCATCGCGGTGGGCATGGCGACCGAAATTCCGTCACACAATTTGAACGAAGTCACGCAGGCGGCGATTGCGCTGTTGAAGAAGCCGACGCTGGAAACCGCCGACCTGATGCAGTACATCCCAGCGCCCGATTTTGCCGGCGGCGGTCAAATCATCACGCCGGCGGACGAATTGCGCCGGATTTACGAAACCGGCAAAGGCAGCGTGCGCGTGCGTGCGCGTTACGAAATCGAGAAGCTGGCGCGCGGACAATGGCGCGTGATTGTGACCGAGCTGCCGCCTAACGCCAATTCCGCCAAAATTCTTGCCGAAATCGAAGAGCAAACCAACCCGAAACCGAAAGCGGGTAAAAAGCAGCTCAACCAAGACCAGCTCAACACCAAAAAGCTGATGCTGGATTTAATCGACCGCGTGCGCGACGAGTCTGACGGCGAACATCCCGTGCGTCTGGTGTTCGAGCCGAAATCCAGCCGCATCGATACGGATACCTTCATCAACACGCTGATGGCGCAAACTTCGTTGGAAGGCAATGTGTCCATGAACTTGGTGATGATGGGTTTGGACAACCGCCCCGCGCAGAAAAATTTGAAAACGATTTTGCAGGAGTGGTTGGATTTCCGCGTCGTGACCGTAACACGTCGTCTGAAATTCCGTTTGAACCAAGTGGAAAAACGGCTGCACATCCTCGAAGGTCGTCTGAAAGTCTTTCTGCACATCGACGAAGTGATTAAAGTCATCCGAGAATCAGATGACCCGAAAGCCGACCTGATGGCGGCGTTCGGGCTGACCGAAATCCAAGCCGAAGACATTTTGGAAATCCGCCTGCGTCAGTTGGCGCGTTTGGAAGGTTTCAAACTCGAAAAAGAATTGAACGAGTTGCGCGAGGAACAAGGCCGTCTGAATATCCTTTTGGGCGACGAAAACGAAAAACGCAAGCTGATTATCAAAGAGATGCAGGCGGACATGAAGCAGTTCGGCGACGCGCGCCGCACGCTGGTGGAAGAAGCCGGACGCGCAGTGCTGACGCAAACCACCGCCGACGAACCCATCACGCTGATTCTGTCGGAAAAAGGGTGGATACGCAGCCGTGCCGGACACAACCTCGATTTGAGCCAAACTGCCTTCAAAGAAGGCGACCGTCTCAAACAAACCCTTGAAGGCCGAACCGTTTTGCCCGTCGTCATTCTCGACTCATTGGGCAGAACCTACACGCTCGATGCCGCTGAAATCCCCGGCGGACGCGGTGACGGTGTGCCAGTTTCATCCTTAATCGAGCTGCAAAACGGCGCCAAACCTGTCGCCATGCTCACCGGCCAGCCCGAACAGCACTACCTGCTCTCAGGCAGCGGCGGCTACGGCTTTATCACCAAGTTGGCCGATATGGTCGGACGCGTGAAAGCGGGCAAAGTAGTGATGACTGTGGACAGCAGTGAAACCGTCCTGCCTCCGGTTGCCGTCTATGCTTCTTCGCTCATCAATCCCGACTGCAAAATCGTACTGGCCAGTAGCGACCACCGTCTCTTGGCGTTTTCCATCGGCGAACTCAAAGTCATGCCCAAAGGGCGCGGTTTGCAGTTGATGTCGCTGACCGACGGTGCATCACTGGAACACGTCCTCGTAACCACGGCTGCGGAATTCATCGTTGAAACCGTCGGCAAGCGCGGTGCGGCGCATCAGGAAAAATTGCGCATTTGCGATATCGAGGGCAAGCGCGGCAAAAAAGGGAAGGTCTTGGACATCTCAGGTCGTCTGAAAAGTTTGTCTTAAGGCAAAAACCAATATATTCAAATAAATTAAATTTACTACGACATTGCATGAAAATAAAAAAGGTTCACTTATGAACAGAGCCAATCTTCAAGAGCTGGGTAATCTGAGGGAGCGGATTCCCGGCGTCATCAACATCGCCCGAATAGCCATCGTCTTGCCGCTTTTGGTTTTGCACGCTTTCGGCAGCTACACGGGCGGCAATTTGATTGGCGTTTCGTTGCCGGCGGTTGAGTTTTATATCTGGATAACACTGTATTTCTTCCTGATTATGCTCTCCGTGCTCCGCCCGGGCTGGCAGTGGCAATCCTTGGATTTGCCCAATGCCAGCGCCGTGGTCGACATCACCATGATCATGGTTTTGGTGTATATCTCCGGCGGTACGGCTTCCGGTTTCGGGATTTTGGTTTTGCCGTTTGTCGCCACGTCGTGTCTGCTCAGTTATGGCCATTATCCCATGCTGTACGCAGGCTATACGGCAATGCTGTTTATTTTGAACCTGTTTTTAGACGGCAGTATGCGTTTCGATTCGTTTAATTGGGACGCAAAATCAGTGGCGAATTCTTTAATGCTGATCGGCGCCAGCTATCTGGTGGCGATGCTGACCTCGTTTGCCGCCCGTTATCTCGAACAGGCCACAGAGTCCGCCAGCCGCCATCAATTGGCCTACCGCCGTATCAGCGGCCTGAACCATTTGGTTTTGAACCGCGTACAGGAAGCGGTGGTGGTGATTGATGCGACCCAGCGCGTGTGGCTGTTTAACAAACAGGCAAAAATCTATTTTCCCAGCCTGATTATCGATCAGCAGGAAATCGTGTTCGGCGAACTGGTGGCACGCTGGCAGCGCCAACCCGACAAACCTTTTGAAACCGATATTCATATTTTTCAACACGCCATGCACGTTCGTGCTGTTCCGCTGATTCAGGAGCAAACCGAGCTGCTGATGTTGTACGTCCGCTCATTGCGTGAAGTGGCTGCGGAAGCCATGTCCACCAAGCTGACTTCGCTCGGACAGTTGACTGCCAACCTTGCCCACGAAATCCGCAACCCGATGTCCGCCATCCGCCATGCCAGCGATTTGTTGCAAGAGGGCGATGAGGCAGATCCGCTCAAGGCCAAGCTGTACAACATCATCGACAGCAATATCCAACGCATCGACAAGATGTTGGAAGACGTATCCCTGCTTAACAAACGAGACAACATCAGCCGCCAGCCGATTAATCTGATGAAATTCTGGTTGGAGTTCAAGCAGGAATTTACCTTGAACAATCCCGATGCCATCGGCTGTCTGCGCATGAATATGGACGGCAACAACCTGACCGTATTGGTCGATCCCATGCACTTGCAGCAAGTGATGTGGAACTTGTGCAACAACGCTTGGCGACATAGCCGTCAGGACGAAAACGCCATTACCGTCCTTATCCGCTCTAGCGGCAGGATGCATATTTCCATCGTAGTGGCGGACAACGGCAAAGGCGTGCCGCCGGATGTACGAAATCATCTGTTCGAGCCGTTTTACACCACCGAAAAACAAGGCACTGGTTTGGGGCTTTACGTCGCACGCGAGTTGGCACACGCCAATATGGGACAGCTGCATTATCACCCTGAAATGAACGGGTTCGAATTGATTTTACCGAAGGAGCAAGCGCAGGATGAATAAATTGCAAGAGCCGGTTTTGGTTGTCGATGACGAGGCAGACATCCGCGACCTGATGGAAATGACCCTGATGAAAATGGGTCTGCGTGTCGATACGGCGGCTGGTGTTGAAGAAGCCAAAGACAAGCTGGACAACAACGATTATTCGCTGGTGTTGACCGATATGCGTATGCCCGACGGCTCCGGCCTCGAGGTGGTTCAATACATCGACGAGTTGATGCTCGACACGCCCGTCGCCGTGATCACGGCTTTCGGCAATGCCGACCAAGCCGTTGAAGCCTTGAAAGCAGGAGCGTTTGATTATCTGCAAAAACCGATTACGTTGTCGCAGTTGCGTTCATTGGTTAAATCGGCAGTGTCGGTTTCAGACAATACTGCCGAACCCACGCTGTCTGAAAAAGTCAAATCTCAGCCTGCGCCTGTTTCTGCCGCCCTGTATAAACCCGAACCCCAGCCGGTCAAGCCTGTTGTTACGCCGCCCAAGAGCGTACAGAGCGAATTTAACCGGCCTTTGACTGTTCCGGAAGGGCTCAATTCCTTAAAAGAGCGGTTTTCAACCGGCAACATCAATCCTGCTTTGCAAGAAGAGCCTATCCTGAAAGGCGATGACGATATGCCGCGCCTGTTGGGTACTTCGCCGCAAATGGTCGAAGTACGCCACCTGATTCGCAGATTGGCACGCAGCCTTGTTCCCGTTTATATTTCCGGCGAATCCGGTACCGGTAAAGAGCAGGCGGCGCGCACGATTCACGAGCTGTCCGACCGCGCCGACAAACCGTTTATTGCCGTCAACTGCGGCGCGATTCCTGAAAACCTGATGGAAAGCGAATTTTTCGGTTACAAAAAAGGCAGCTTTACCGGCGCAGACCAAGACCGTCTCGGCTTTTTCCAACACGCCGACGGCGGCACACTGTTTCTCGACGAAGTTGCCGATTTGCCGCTTGCCATGCAGGTCAAACTCTTGCGCGCCATCCAAGAAAAAGCCGTGCGCCGTATCGGCGATGCGCGGGAAACCTTTGTGGACGTGCGCATTATTTGTGCAACCCATAAAAACCTCGAAGCCTTGGTTGAAAGCGGCGCATTCCGCCAGGACTTGTATTACCGCCTCAATGTTGTCTCCCTGCACATGCCGCCTTTACGTGAAATGCGCGAAGACTTGGGCGCGCTGATTCTGTATTTGCTGTACAAACACCGCCACGGCAATCAAACCTACAAACTCAGCCCGAAAGCCCAAGAAGCCCTGCTGCATTACAGCTATCCCGGCAACTTCCGCGAGCTGGAGAATATCCTCGAACGCGCCGTCGCATTGACGGTCGGCCAAGTGATACAAGTGGACGACTTGCAGATTCAAAACGCCCCGCAGGCCAAAGCCGATCGCAACAGCCTCTCCTTTGACGACATCGCCGAACCTGATGCGCGCGAAACCACGCTCAATCACAGCCCCATTCCGCCGTTTGATCCGCGCACCATGCAGATACAGGATTACCTCGACCAAGTGGAACGCAGCATCATCGAACAGGCCTTGCAGCAAACCCGTTACAACCGTACCCAAGCCGCCAAACTTTTGGGCATCAGCTTCCGCTCCATGCGCTACCGCATGGAACGCTTGGACATCAATTAAAACGTTCAGACGGCCTGAGTTTTCAAGGCCGTCTGAAACATGGGCATCATGTACAAGATTTATTTTGACGAAACCGCATCTGCCGAACTTCGCAGCCTTGCCGAGCCGTTCGGGCTGACCGTTATCGACCGGCAGCCTGAAGAAGGCAGTTTCCTTATCGCTGACGAAAGCGGCATCAGCTTGTGCCGCGCAGGTGAAAAAGGCCGTGTCCGCGTTGATTTTGATGGCGGTGCCTCCCATTACCGGCGTACTAAAGGCGGAGGTGAGTTGATTGCCAAAGCCGTCAACCATACTGCGCAACCGACTGTCTGGGACGCTACCGGCGGACTGGGACGCGACAGCTTCGTGCTTGCCTCGTTGGGCTTGAATGTACAAACTTTTGAACAAAATCCTGCTGTTGCCTGTCTACTTTCAAACGGCCTCAACAGGGCAGGACAAAGTGAAGAGACACGGGAGATTGCCCAGCGAATTACTTTGCACTTCGGCAATGCCGTTGATTTAATGCAGAAATTGGCTGCGCAAAAAGGCAGACCCGATGTGGTGTACCTCGACCCGATGTATCCGGAGCGTCGCAAAACCGCCGCTGTGAAAAAAGAAATGGCTTACTTTCATCATTTGGTCGGCGCGGCACAAGACGAAGCCGAGTTATTGGACGCAGCATTGAATAGCGCTAAAAAACGCATTGTCGTCAAACGCCCGCGCTTGGGCGAATTTCTTGATGGGCGCAAACCTGCTTATCAATACACAGGCAAAAGCACGCGTTTTGACGTTTACCTTCCGACAAGGCCGTCTGAAGACTAGAAGCAAACTTGCAACATATCAAAAGAAACCGCCGGCGTTATCAGCGCGGCGGCAAAGTGTGCTATAAATACCTTTTCCCAAACTTCATTGGAGCAAACTATCATGGAATTAGTATTCATCCGTCACGGACAAAGCGAATGGAACGCGAAAAACCTTTTCACCGGCTGGCGCGACGTCAAGCTGAGCGAGCAAGGTTTGGCAGAAGCCGCAGCAGCAGGTAAAAAGCTGAAAGAGAAAGGCTACGAGTTCGACATCGCCTTTACTTCTGTTCTGACTCGTGCCATCAAAACCTGTAACATCGTTTTGGAAGAATCCGACCAACTGTTTGTTCCACAAATCAAATCATGGCGTTTGAACGAGCGCCACTACGGCCAGCTGCAAGGTATGGATAAAAAACAAACCGCAGAAAAATACGGCGACGAGCAAGTCCACATCTGGCGCCGCAGCTACGATACCCTGCCTCCGCTGCTGGATCCTAAAGACCCTAACTCCGCCCACAACGACCGCCGCTATGCCAACCTGCCTAGCGATGTCGTACCTGATGGCGAAAACCTCAAAGTTACCCTCGAGCGCGTCCTGCCTTTCTGGGAAGACCAAATCGCTCCGGCCATTTTGAGCGGCAAACGTGTATTGGTTGCGGCACACGGCAACTCCCTGCGCGCTTTGGCCAAACACATTGAAGGCATTTCCGACGAAGACATCATGGGCTTGGAAATCCCAACCGGTCAGCCGCTGGTGTACAAATTAGATGAAAACCTGAAAGTAATTGAAAAATTCTACCTGTAAGGTAAAGGGAAAAAAGGACGTGTTGGACACGTCCTTTTTTATCTTTGTCTGTATCGAGGCCGTCTGAAGGCAGTTGATGGCGGGCGACATAAAAAAAGGACGCGTAAAGCGTCCTTGATGGAGATTAAACCCTGTATTACTGGTTTTTCTCGATGATTTCTTTGAGGTGGGGCATAGGGCTGTAACCGCTTTGGCTGCGGCCGTTAGGAAAGACCAGGGTCGGCGTGCCGTTGAAGCCGAATTGTTCGCCCAATGAAGTGGTTTCCGCAACAGGGTTTTCGCAGTTTGCTTTGCCGCTTGGGAGTTTGCCTTTGCGCATCCAGTCGATCCATGCCTGGGTCGGATTAGGTTGACACCACAACAGCTCGGCTTTGCGCGCGGCATCAGGGTGCAGGCTCGGAATCGGCATCATGAAGGTGTAAATCGTGATGTCGGTCATTTTCTCAAACTCATGCTCCAAGCGTTTGCAGTAAGGGCAGTCCGGATCGGAGAAAACGGCGACTTTCAGTTTGCCGTTGCCGCGTACTTCTTTGATGGCTTTGTCCAAAGGCAGGGAAGCGAAGTCGATTTTGTTCAAATCGGCGGCACGTTCTTCAGTCATGCTTTGGCGCGTGTTGACGTTGATGAGGTCGCCAACGAGCATATAGTCGCCTTTGGCGTCGGTATAGATGATTTGTTTGCCGCTGACGACAACTTCATAAATGCCTTTAATCGGTGTTTCACTGACGCTCAAAACTTTCAAATCTTGGGCGGCATAGACTTTTTCCAGACGTGCTTTCAAAGAAGCGGCAACAGATTTGTCGGCAGGCGCTTCCGCTTTGGCAGCCTGTGCAGGTGCCGCGTTAGCGTTGGATACGGCAGGTTGACCGCATGCCAACAAAGGAAGAACGGCAAACGGTGTTAAGATTTTGATTAACTTGGTTTTCATGCGAGAGACTTGCGTGTGTTGAAAGTAAGGCATTGTATCAAACCTCTGTCATGTCTGCATTGTACTCAGGCTCAAATTATCGTCTGAAAATAGCTTTCGGCTGTTAAAATACGAAAAAATGATTTGATTGTTTGTATGTTCTACCACCGTATTGCCGTAAACGTGCCGCTTTCAGACGGCCTTTTGACGTATTCCTATTCCGAGCCGCTTCCTCCGGGAACGCGGGTGCTTGTGCCTTTCCGCAATAAAACCGTTGTCGGGATTGTGTGGGAAACGGATATTGCGCCCGATATGGATACGGCGCGGATTTTGAGTGTTCAGACGGCCTTTATGGAAGAAAAGCCGTTGCCTCAAAGCTGGCGTGATTTGTTGGCATTTACGTCGCGTTATTACCACTATCCGACCGGGCAGGCAGTATTTGCCGCATTGCCGCAAGGTTTGAAGGAAACGCGCGCGGTGGAAATGCCGCAGCCGCCGTTGTTTTATGCTTTGAACGAAGCGGGCAGGGCGCAAACGCCGCCGCCGGCTCGGTTCAACAAAAAAGCGGCTTTGTGGGACGCGTTGCTGTCGGGCGAAATGACGATGGCGGCGTTGAAGCAGGTGAACGCGCAGGCGGCGAAATTAATCGAAGATTGGGCGGAGCAGGGTTGGATTGAAACGACGGAAGCAGCGAAGCCCGTTTTAAGGTCGTACCACGGGCAGGCTTCGCACTCTGAATTTGTGTTGAATGCCGACCAGCAGAAGGCTTCCGATGAAATTCAGACGGCCTTTGGTAAATTTCAGCCGTTTCTGCTGTACGGCATTACCGGCAGCGGCAAGACCGAGGTGTATTTCGATGCGATGGCGAAAGTGTTGGCGCAGGGGCGGCAGGTGTTGTTTCTGTTGCCAGAAATCAATCTCACGCCGCAGCTTTTGAAGCGGGTGGAAAACCGTTTTGCCGACGTACCGACCGCCGTGTTGCACAGCCAGATGGCGGCAGGCAAGCGCACGCAGGATTATCTGCGCGCCATGTTGGGGCAGGCGAAGCTGGTGATCGGCACGCGGCTGGCGGTGTTCACGCCTTTGCCTGATGTCGGGCTGATTGTGGTCGATGAAGAACACGACGGCTCGTTCAAACAGGACAACGAATTGCGCTACCACGCCCGCGATTTGGCGGTGTGGAGGGCGAAGCAGAGCGGCTGTCCCATCATATTGGGCAGCGCCACGCCCAGCTTGGAGAGCTGGCACAAAGCGCAAAGCGGCGCGTACCGCCTGCTGCAACTGACCGAACGGGCCCATGCTTCAGCGCAACTACCACAAGTGGAAATACTTAATGTAGGCCGTCTGAAACTAGACAACGGCTTCTCGCCGCAAGCCTTGCAGCTTTTGAAACAGAACTTTGAAGCAGGCGGCATGTCGCTGGTGTACCTCAACCGACGCGGCTTCGCGCCCGCGCTGTTTTGCGGCGACTGCGGCCATACCTTCGGCTGCCCGAACTGCTCCGCCAAAATGGTGCTGCACCAACGCGCCCGCCAACTGCGCTGCCACCACTGCGACCACCGCGAATCCGTCCCGTACAAATGCCCCGACTGCGGCAACCAAGACCTGACCGCTGTCGGCCACGGCACGCAACGCGTCGAAGAAACCCTGCGCGCCTTTCTGCCCAAGGCTGCCGTCGTCCGCGTCGATAGAGACAGCACGGCGCACAAAAACGACTGGGCGGATTTGTACCGCCGTATCGCCGACAACGAAATCGACATTCTGGTCGGCACGCAGATGCTCGCCAAAGGCCATGATTTCGCGCGGCTCAACCTTGTTATCGTGTTGAACGCCGACGGCAGCCTGTACAGCGCGGATTTTCGAGCGCCGGAAAGGCTGTTCGCCGAGCTGATGCAAGTATCCGGCAGGGCGGGGCGTGCCGACAAACCCGGTAAGGTGCTGATACAGACCCAACTGCCCGAACATCCCGTCTTCGCCGCCGTCAAAGCGCAGGATTACGCTGTGTTTGCCGAAAACGAATTGAACGAGCGGCAAATGTTCGCCATGCCGCCTTTTGGTTTTCAGGCGGCCGTCCGTGCCGATGCGCCGCATGTTGCCGATGCGATGGAATTTCTCAACGCCGCCAAAGAAACCCTCGCTCCGCTTTTGCCCGAAAGCGTCTCCCAGTTTGGTGCCGCTCCGATGCTGATGGTGCGCCTTGCCGAACGCGAACGCGCGCAAATTTTCCTCGAATCGACATCCCGACAAGATTTGTATCGCGCCGTGAGTTTGTGGGTGCAGGTGTTGCAGCAAAACCGCGACGGTAAAATCCGATGGTCGGTGGACGTTGATGTGCAAGAGGCTTGATTGGAATGATTCAATCCATAAGGAAATAAAAGGCCGTCTGAAAATCTGTTTTCAGACGGCCTTAAGTTTTGAAATCAGTTTAGAAGAATTTTGCAGCGATATAGCCGAGTGCAAGCAGACTCAAAACGGCGAATACGATAGCCATTGTAAGCAGAAACTGTGTTTTCTTCCTTGCTGCAAGTGCGGCCAGCTCAGGATTTTGGCCTAACTCTTCGCGTAATTGGGATTCCAATTCGGCACGGATTTTTTTGCGCAGTTTTTTCTCTTCCTGCTCACGTTCGTATTTGAGCTTGTGGGCAATTTCGGTTTGTTTTTTATGCTCGAAAGAGATTTTTTCCTGCCATTCAATGCGCTTGCGCTGGATGGTCAGCTCATTTTTTTCTGTCAAATCAAAGTGGCAGGTTTTACATTCCTGTGCATCTAATTCGTCAATAATCGTCATGCAGACGGGGCATTGGATAGGGTCGGGGATATTGACTGCCGAAACGGGTTCTTCTTCGACCGCTTCCAATTCCATAGCCTGACGGACAATCACGTCCAAACCCAAATAGCTGAAGTAATGCTGCGCATTTTCGCGCTCGTCTTGGGTGCATTTCTCGGCCACAATGGCTTGCGGACGCTCGGCCAAGGCCTGAATCAGGCTCTCGACTTCGTTTTCGGGCAGGTTGTCATACAGGCAGGCATGGATGCGCTCCTTATCCGTGTTCGGCGGATAAGAAACATATACGTCGAAAAATTTTTCTTGTTTGCTCATTGATATCCCATGAATATTTCGACTGCGGCAACCAAATGGGTTGGACCTGAGGTTTTGTTATTGTGTTTGAGCTGTTTTGGCTTGCGATGCAGGCAAAAACAGAGGCCACAGTCTTAGGCAGACCGGATAGGGGGTGCCTTTGTGTCGTTAATCGGCTGGACAATGATTTTTTATTTATATGGCAATATGCATGTCCAATGTTATGTCTATTGTAGAGTAAATATTCACGCCCGATATTATTATTATAAGATAAATCCAATATTGTTTAAAATAAATTCACACAAAAGGCCGTCTGAAGATACAGACGGCCTGTTTTTCATGAAGAAACGGATTGTTTATACGGAGAAGGATGAGCCGCAACCGCAAGTCGTTTCGGCATTTGGATTGCGGATGACGAATTGAGAACCTTGCAGGCTTTCGGTGTAGTCGATTTCTGCACCAACCAGATATTGGTAGCTCATCGGGTCGACCAAGAACGTCAGGCCGTTTTTTTGGATTTCGAAATCGTCGTCGTTTTTGATTTCATCAAAGGTAAAACCATATTGGAAGCCGGAGCAACCGCCGCCGTTGACGAATACGCGCAATTTCAAATCGGGATTGTTCTCTTCGGCGATCAGGTCGGCAACTTTGGTGCAGCAGCTGTCAGTAAAGATAATAGGGCTTTCGTCTGACATGATGTGATTCCTTTTATATGAATATTTTTACTATTGTCGCGCAAACCGTTAGTCAAGGCAAGTTTGTGCATACAGGATCTGCCAGCTTATATGGAGGGTATGGCAGAAATTTCAAGCACCAGTATGTCAGATTTAGATGCTTCTGCCAAACCATTCGACACGGCCGATGATGGCAACGTCGTCGGTCGGGTTTTTCAAGTCGATTTCAAAAGTAGGGTAGGCTTCGTTGGCAGAAATGACGTTGACGATGCCACCGGGTATCAGTTGCAGGCGTTTGACCAAAAGGTTTTCGTTGAGGCGCAAAACATAGAGGCCGTCGCGCGGCGTGGTTTGGCCGTGGTTGATGAGGATGGTGTCGCCATCATTCAGTACGCCTTCCATCGAATCGCCTTTGACTGAGATAACGGAAAGGTTTTTGATGTCGCGCGTCACATAATTTTCAATCCAATAGCGTCGGAACGCCATGGCGAACATCGGCTGTTCGTCGCCGACGAGCTGGCCGTGTCCGGCTGCGGCTTGGATGTCGTAACGCGGTACAAAGACAAATTCGTCTATATCGACAGGGTTGCCCAGTGTGTCGGTTGCCGTGGCTTTTGGGGCTTCGGAATCGGGGAAGGGGGAACCTTCGCCTGTCAACAGCCAGTCTATGCTGCAGCCTTTAAGTTGTTTGATTTTTTTTAGCGTTTCCGATTTCGGCAGGCCGCCTTCGTTCCAGATACGGCTGAATCCGGCGATGGTCATATCGATGTCGGCGGCTATTTTGGCTTGGCGGGCTTCATCTTTCCATAAGAAAGCCAGGCGGTCTTTAAAGGTATCCATGTTTATGCCTTTATGGAGGTATGTTTTTTATATGGTTTGGACGATTTGAGTGTATTTTACCTTAGTTTTTATAAAATTGTAAGAAAAAAATTACTTCATCTAAGAAAAAGTATTGCATATTCTATTTTTTCTTAGTATTATTCGTTTTATCTTAGATAAATCGATATTTCTAATTTTTTATTCGATTTTTCTTAGTTTAATTTTATTTGGTTTAGTTTTTCTGATTTAAACCTGCTATATGATATGATGAGAGGTGTGAAATGACTCGTTCGCGTAAAAATACTTTTTGGGTGCTGCTGGCGTTGGTGCTGGGTTTTTTTGCTCTGCCTTTCGGATCTTCGGAAGCGCATGAAGCGGACGGTAATTTGACGGCTTCGGAATGCGAACGTTTGGGCAGCTTGAGTCTGGATCAGATGGATGGCAGGCTGCTGGCTTTTGCTAAAGAATGCGATATGGTGGAGGCTACCCACGATTGGGAGCAACAGTACGGCAACTTGAATGAAGAAGAAATGCTTGCCGGCGTGGTGTATGAGTGATGTTTGTGAATGAATCGATAAAGGCCGTCTGAACGATCAAAGTTTCAGACGGCCTTGTGTTTTTAATAAGAATGGCTGGCTTAAGGCATCAATGGTGCATTAGTCAGTCCGGTGGTTTCGGGCAGGCCGAACATAATGTTCATATTCTGCACGGCTTGACCAGCTGCGCCTTTGACCAAGTTGTCGATGACAGAAAGAACAATCCACACATCGTCTTGATCGGGCGCTCTTTGAACACTGATACGGCAAAGGTTGGCGCCGCGCACGCTGCGGGTTTCAGGTGTTGAGCCTGAAGGCAAAATATCGACAAAAGGACTGTCGCGGTAGTATTCGCGCAGTAAGGCTTCAGGATCGGTATGTTCTTGCAGGTGCAGATACAGGGTGGCGTGCATGCCGCGTATCATCGGAGCAAGGTGTGGTACGAAAATCAGGCCGTCTGAAACATGGTCTTGCAGTCCGGACAGGGTTTGTCGGATTTCAGGCAGATGGCGGTGGCCGCTGACGCCGTAGGCTTTGAAGTTATCGCCTGCTTCGCACAACAGGGCATGGGTACTGGCTTTGCGGCCTGCACCGGAAACACCGGATTTACAGTCGGCAATCAGAGGCGCGTTGGCTTTCAGACGGCCAGCCTGAAGCAGTGGCAATAAGGGCAGGGAAACGCAGGTAGGGTAGCAGCCCGGATTGGCCACCAACATGGCTTTGGAGATGTCGTCTTTGTAAAGTTCGCACAAGCCGTACACCGCTTGGGAAACAAGTTGCGGCGCGGTATGGGTCATTTTGTACCATTTTTCCCATGTGGGGATGTCGCGGATGCGGAAGTCGGCAGACAGGTCAATCACGCGTACGCCTTTTTCGACAAGGGACGGTGCTTCTTTCATAGCTACGCCGTTGGGCGTGGCAAAGAACACGAGGTCGCAACGGTCAAGCCCGGCATCTTCAGGCGTTTGGAATGCAAGGTCGTAAATGCCGCGAAGGCTGGGAAAGTAGTTGGCAACCGCAATACCGGCTTCGCTTCGGCTGGTGACGGCAGTAACCTCTGTGTTGGGGTGGCTGCTGAGCAGGCGCAACAATTCAACGCCTGTGTAACCGGTTGCACCGACAATACCGATTTTAATTTTTGTGGTCATGGTGTGGCTCCTTTGTAGGGGTAACAATGCGTTTGATTATATAGTAATTAATTGCCGTCGGTCAGCGGTGCTTGTGCCAAGCTTTGCAATAGAGGGTTAAACAGGCCGTCTGAAATATGGGATTAACGATATTGGAGAGAGGATTTCAGACGGCCTGAGCGTTTGGAAAACGCAGTTTGCGGTTTGATTTGTCTGTTGATTTGTGGTGGGTATTTCGTCTTTATCCTATCCATATGAATACAAAATAAAAACGCAAAAAAATGCCCCCGGGTTGGAGGACCGGAGGCAAGTATCCAAGGAATAGCTCTCATCAATAAGAACTAGTTACTTGGTACTATATCCCTTGTTAGAGTTGAAAGCAAGTGCTTTGCACATTTTAACATTTAAATAATTTTTTCATTCAAATTCAGTGAGCTATCAGATAGGGATCGAATTCTGAGATGATGGTAATAGAGGATAGGCTAAGAACAATTAAAACGGCAGGTATCAGTGATTGGGAGCAGCCATACTCTGAGCATTACTCTGATGTGTGTGTACATGGCCATATTGATTGAGTCGGGGGGAAGCTGAAACCTTCTGACTAACCGAGTTGAACTAAAGTGAGGCCTTCTTCAAACTGATTGATAAAATAGCTGAAAGGCATGAAATGCGTGCGCAGATGAGGAAGGATTTGTTTTAAAATATAAATTTCCAAATCATTTATTTCATTCAATTTTGATATTGTTAAACCATTGGGCCAAAAAAAGGTTGCCATCGGAAGGGGAGCCGTTGGCAACGAATGGAGGTGGTAATGCAATGAAAGCTAGATATAAGGAGTAGTGCCAAACTAGCTATAAGTAACTATATCGAAACTGTAAGAAAAATCAACACAAGTTGCCTGTTACTGGCAAAAATTTTTAGTCGGCTTGCCTAAAATCAAATTTTTAAGTAATTGCTTGGTTAGTTGATGCTGGGATTGGTATTGGTAGCTTGAGCTGAATTGTTACAGGCCGTCTGAAAATTGCCGGGGTTGTTCGGCTATAATGCTGTTTTGGTTTTTTAAGGCCTTTGCAAAAATATGGTTTTGTTGTTTTAAGCTGAATGTGTACCAGATTTTTTTGCAAAGGTTTTTGGGGTATGAGGAGAATGAGATGAAGAAAGTTTTGGTGTTGCAACATAGGGATTTGGGCGCGTGCGACTGGTCTGCGTTTGGCGGTTTGGTGTCTGCGTCATCAGGAAAGTCGGTGTTGCGTGTGCCGGTTGATGATGATTTTGAATTGACGGACGAGATGCGTGCGGCATTGATTGCGCAGCAGATAGATGGTGCGGTGTTGCCGGATGTGGCTTTTGCTGATTTGGGACTGATTGTCAGCGATATGGATTCAACGCTGATTACGATTGAGTGTGTGGATGAGATTGCTGCCGGTGTTGGGCTAAAGGATGAAGTGGCAGCGATTACGGAGCGGTCGATGCGCGGCGAGCTGGACTTTGAGCAGTCTTTGCGCAAGCGTGTGGCTTTGCTGGCCGGTTTGGACGAGCTCGTGTTGGAAGAAGTGTACGAGAATGTGTTGCAGCTGTCGCCGGGCGCGGAATTTTTGTTGGAAGCGTGTAAACGGAATGATGTGAAGTTTATGCTGGTGTCGGGCGGCTTTACGTTCTTTACGGAACGCCTGCAACGGCGTTTGGGCTTGGATTTCCATTTTGCGAATGTGTTGGAAGTGGAAAACGGCAAGCTGACAGGCCGTCTGAAAGGGCGGATTATCGATGCGCAGGCTAAGACGGATTTGTTGCGTGAATACCGTGAGCGTCTGGGTTTGGCTCCGTGGCAGGTGGTGGCGATGGGCGATGGTGCGAATGATATTCCGATGATACGGGAGGCGGGATTCGGCATTGCTTATCGGGCGAAACCGAAAACTGAGGCGAATGCGGATGCGTGCGTGCGCTTTGGTGGTTTGGAGCGGATACGCGGTTGGTTTGCGTAAACCGTTTGAGAATGTTTGTCAGTCAGGCCGTCTGAACAATCGGGAAACCGGTTTTCAGACGGCCTGATGTTTTATAAGGCGATAAAACGGTAGCCTTCGGCATCGACTTCGAGAATGGAGGCGTAATTGTCGCGCCAGTCACCGAGTACGATGCGGGTGTAATCGGCGTTGCGGTGGATGTTTTCGCGGTGGGTATGGCCGTGGATGAGCAGGGGCGTGTGGAAGCGTTGGACGGTTTCGTGGGTAAAGGCCGGATTGACGTCCATGATGTCGGCGGTTTTGTGTTGTTTGTCCTGTTTGCTCTGCTTGCGGATTTTAGTGGCGATGTTCAGCCGGAGTGTAAGTGGCAGGAGCAGGAACAGGCGTTGCAGCCATTTTTGATGGACGGTACGGCGGAATTTTTGATAAGAATGGTCGTCGGTGCAGAGTGTGTCGCCGTGACAGAGTAGGGTGGGTGTGCCGAACAGGTCGATAACGGCGTACTCGGGCAGTAAGGTCATGCCGGTATCGAGGGCGAAGGTTTTGCCGATGAGGAAGTCGCGGTTGCCATGGATAAAATAGCAGGCGATGCCGCGCTCGGTCAGGCTGCGGATGGTTTGCTTGATGGTGTGAACCAAAGGGCTGTTTTCGTCATCGCCGATCCAAAAATCGAAAAGGTCGCCAAGAATGTATACGGCTTGGGCGTGGACGGCTTTTTCTTGCATAAATTTTTGGAAGAGTGCGGTCAGCTGAGGATGGGATTCGCTCAGGTGCAAATCGGCGATGAAGTAAATCGGCATGATGATGTGGGGCGTATGGGAAGGGTTTTATTATAACTTGGGTTGCCGCGTTTGGATTTGGGCTTGGTGTTTTTCGTTTGTAATGCAGTGATTTTATTGTTTTGATTTGGTGTGATAAAGGCCGTCTGAAACATCTTTTCAGACGGCCTTTGTGGTTTATTGGGCTTTGCCCTGATAAGTAATTTGTTTCAGCGTATCTTCTTGGTACAAGTCGCTGATGGGGACGGTATAGAAGAATTCGTTGCTGCGGACAAAGCGGTTGACCAAGTCTTTGTCGAGATGGAGGATGTGGTGCCGCAGTTTGTTTAGGCCTTTGAATATCATGGTACTCCAACGCATATAGCCGTCTGAATTGGGACGGATGTCGTTCATGGCGTCCAGGGCGAGAAGTTTGCGGTTTTGCTCTTCTTTATCCAAAGGATGGGAATAGATGCTTTGGAAGTAAAACGGTTGCTCGGAGGATGGCGGCAGGCTGAGGGAAGAACCTACTTTGCCAATAGGGAAGTCGTCGCTCAGATAATGTATGGTGTGCAAAAACAGATTGCCGCGACGGTAATTGATTTTACGCAGGGCTTCGATGGCGGCCAGCGCAGTATGTTGGTGGTCGGGATGCGCATCGATATTGGGAGACGGCGTCACGATAATATCCGGCTGGAACGTTTCTATCAGGTAGCCGAGATTGTCCACCAAGCTGTTCCAGGTTGAGCCGGGCTTGAGGTGTTTCGCCAATGAGGAGGTATTGGCACGGCGGAAAATATCGACGTCGGTTGTATCGATTTTGGTCGATTTAATCTCTTTTTCTGGATTTTGGCGCATGGCGGTCAAAGTGCTGTCGAAGTAACCCAGTTGCAGGATGTTTTCAGACGGTACACCGGCCAAAAGGGGAACGGTCAGGCTGTTCCAAACGCGCATCCGGCCTTTTTGCAGATATTGGGCCTGAGTGTCGCAGTCGCACGTGCTATAAAGGTTGCCATAGTGGAAGCTGCCGCCTTCGCTGGCGGTTAAGGTGCAGATCATTGAATTGGCAGCATGTTTTTCGTATAAACCGTATGCGCTGAGTTCGGCATCGTCGGCATGGGGCGCGAGGACAAGGATTTTTTTGCCGTCGAGGTTTTCACGCGGATAAACGGAGAGTTCGATTTCTTGATCGGCCAAAGTCAGGTATTTGCCTTCTAAACGGACGGTTTTGTCGCTGTCGGAGAAGGTGTCGCTCAGATTGATATAGCGCACGCCTTTTGCGCCGTATTCGAAATATTGCTTCCATTTGCCTTTGGATGAAATGGTTTCGATAAAAGGCAAGAACAGCAGTCCCATCCAGTTGGACTTGATACGGATTTTGGCAATGATGGTATCCCGTCCGTTGACAGTGGCGGGCAAGGTTAGGCTGCAGCCTTTGAGGGTTGCATGCGCGGTAGAGGGGAGGGAGGGATAGTTATAGTCTTGGTGTGTGTTATAGGCAAACTGTTTTTTGTGAATAATTGAAGTAATAATAAACAACAAAATAAAAAAAGTCAGTATCAGCCCCGTCAGTATCAGAAACATTGTTTGGTTCCTTTATTGTTGTAACAGTCATGATAGTGCTTGTGGAGCTTATTTGTTTGTTTTTCTTACAAACGGTTGTTTTTTATACTCTAACGTCATTAAAGTGAACGTTTAAAATAAAACAGTTTATGAGTTGATTATATATAAACGACTAAAATACAGAAAGGCCGTCTGAAAAGTTTGAAAGAAATTTCAAAAATTTCAGACGGCCTTGATATTTTAAAGGTTAAGCCGATAAATTATGCTTCTTTTGTTTCAACTGCTTTCTGACGCAGACGCAGGCTTAGCTCGCGAAGTTGTTTGTCGTCGACCACATTAGGTGCATTGGTCAGCAGACATTGTGCACGTTGTGTTTTCGGGAAGGCAATCACGTCGCGGATAGATTCGGCACCGGTCATCAGGGTAACCAGACGGTCGAGGCCGAATGCAAGGCCGCCGTGAGGAGGTGCACCGAATTTCAGGTTGTCCAAGAGGAAGCCGAATTTCTCTTGTTGCTCTTCAGGGCTGATTTTCAGCGCGGCAAACACTTTCTCTTGTACGTCTGCACGGTGGATACGGATAGAGCCGCCGCCGATTTCCCAGCCGTTCAATACCATGTCGTAGGCACGGGCCAGGCAGTTTGCAGGGTCGGAAACCATCAGGTCTTCATGACCTTCTTTAGGCGCGGTAAACGGATGGTGTACGGCTACGTAGCGGTCGGCTTCTTCGTCGTATTCGAACATTGGGAAATCGACAACCCACAAAGGTTTCCATTCGTCTACGAAGTAGCCGTTGTCTTTGCCGTGTTCTAAACCGACTTTGATACGCAGCGCGCCGATGGCTTCGTTCACGACTTTGGCTTTGTCTGCGCCAAAGAAGATGATATCGCCGTTTTGCGCGCTGGTACGCTCGATAATTTCTTTCAGGGCGTTTTCAGACAGGAATTTGACGATTGGAGATTGCAGGCCGCTGTCTTCGCCGTTGGAAAGGTTGCTCACATCATTTACTTTGATGTACGCCAGACCTTTCGCGCCGTAGATGCCGACAAATTTAGTGTATTCATCGATTTCTTTGCGGCTGAATTTTGCACCGTTAGGCACGCGCAGAGCGACTACGCGGCCGCCTTTCATGTCGGCTGCGCCACGGAAAACTTTGAATTCCTCCGTTTTCATCAGGTCGGTCAACTCGGTAAATTTCAAGTTGATGCGCATATCCGGTTTGTCAGAGCCGTAGTAGAACATGGCTTCAGAGTAAGGCATGCGTGGGAAGTCGCCCAAATCCACGCCCAATGCATCTTTGAAGACTTGTTTGGCCATGCCTTCGGTGATGTCCATGATTTCATCCTCGTTCAAGAACGAGGTTTCCAAGTCGATTTGGGTAAATTCAGGTTGACGGTCGGCACGCAAATCTTCGTCACGGAAACATTTGGTGATTTGGTAGTAACGGTCGAAACCGGCCACCATCAACAGTTGTTTGAACAATTGTGGAGATTGCGGCAGAGCGAAGAATTCGCCCGGATGAACGCGGCTTGGTACGAGGTAGTCGCGCGCGCCTTCCGGAGTGGAGCGGGTTAGCATCGGCGTTTCGATGTCGATGAAGCCTTGCGCGTCCAAGTAGCGGCGAACGCCCATGGCCACTTGGTAACGCAGACGCAGGTTGCGTTGCATGGTAGGACGGCGCAAGTCGATAACGCGGTTGGTCAGGCGAACGTTTTCGCTGATGTTTTCATCGTCGATTTGGAACGGAGGCGTAGCGGCAGCGTTCAAGACTTCGATTTCTTTGGCAAGGATTTCGATTTTGCCGGAAATCATTTTGTCGTTGGTTGTACCTTCAGGACGGTTGCGTACGCGGCCGGTAATGCTCAAAACGTATTCGTTGCGGGAAGAGTCGGCAGCGGCAAATGCTTCCGGAGTGTCAGGGTCGATAACGACTTGAACGATGCCTTCGCGGTCGCGCAGGTCAATAAAAATCACACCGCCGTGGTCGCGTCGGCGGTGTACCCAGCCTTTGACGGTAACGGTTTGGTCTAAGTATTGCTCGCTGATAAGGCCGCAATAGTTGGTACGCATATTATTTCCTTGTTTATATATTGAAGTGTTTAATTTATAACTAAGAAATTGGTAATTATGGTGTCCAACCAATTTCTGTAATTTGAATCACATTTTTAATTTTTTTAAAGCCTACTTCCATTCCTGAGTTTTCGGCTTCGGGATAAGTCTGTGCTACAAACACATGATTCTTATTTTTCCAATTAATATTAATTTCTACTTCATTTCTAGAAGTTTTATATCGACGATTTTTATTTGGAAGAACGTTTGGGGCCTCGCCTAGATTTTGAGTTAGATTGCGATATTCTTGATAAGCTTCATTTATAGATGAGCCATGATAAGTACAATTCCTTTTCCAACCCTCTGTTACATTAATGGGTATGATTTTTTTGCATGAAAGCTCCCCTGATGAAAATGCTAGTGAGCTATATGTAGCTAGAAAAATAATAGATAGTATTTCCCGTTTCATGATTATTCCTGTGAGTAAAATGTGAGGAGATTTATTTACGGATTAGTGCTGTGGTAATGATATTGGCATGGTTGTGTGAGTCATTCTCTTTGCCTTGTGTAACCATGCTTAAAGTATTTCCTAAATATCTTTGAAATTAAATATGCAGGGAGCTATTCCAGTTACCGCGCAGTTCTCCGCTTTATAATAACTACGTTTCCAAAAAATCGCAAAATTACTATTACATTCAATCATATTTAGATACTTCTAGTAAGTTCGCAGTCTGTGTAGGTTGCCAGTCATTATGAATTAGTAAGTGCGAGCTTTGTGGTAATTCCTTAGTGGTTATATTTTTTGGGATAGTCTAAATATTATGATTAATAGATATTTATGCATTATTCTGTTGTTAAGAATTTGATTAATAAGTGCTATAAACTATCAGTTTTTTTATCTTGGATGGTTTTAATTTGTATTTCATCCGGCATCACCATGCCCAGCGAAATTACATATTTCAATGCCTGATCCACGCTCATGTCCAGCTCGCGAACGTCGCTTTTTTTAACCATGATGTAATAGCCGCCGGTCGGGTTGGGCGTGGTTGGGACGTAAACGGAAATATAGTCGTCATCTTGCGGCAGGCTGCCTTTGAGTTTAGCGGGGATATGGCCGGAAACAAAGGCTATCGTCCAAATGCCCGGTTGTGGAAAGGGAACCAGTACGGGGGTTTTGAACGAGCGGCTGCTGTCGGAGAGCAGGGATTCGGAAACTTTTTTAACGCTGGAGTAGATGGATTTGACGACGGGAATGCGTCCCAAAAGGCTGTCCCACGCGCCGAGAATCCGTCTGCCCAATACGTTGGCGGCGAATACGCCGGTAACGAATAAGACGACTGTGGCGGCAACAATGCCCAAGCCGGGTATGTTGAATCCCCAGAAATGCTGGGGCTGCCAGCTTTCCGGTAATAGGTTGATCAGTCTGTCGGCGGCGGAGATGATGTAGCTCATCGCCCAGATGGTTACGGCAATCGGTAACCAAACCAGCACGCCTGTAATCAGGTATTTCTTTAAAGCCTTGGCGATTTTTCCGCTTTCGGCTGCGGCTTCTGTCATCTTTGTTTCATTCCGGCAAGTTTTGCCCAAACTTTGCATTATACGCGTTTGGACGCTAGGAAACGAGTATTTTAAACGAATGGCTTGTTTTGTTTTATTGTTTCAGACGGCCGCTTTGATTGCAAAGGCCGTCTGAAACAATATGGGGTCATTTAGATGCCGTCCCAGTCGTTAAACATCAGGCCGAAGCCGATGCCGTTTTGTTTGTGGTTGTAGTCAATCAGGCTTTCGCCATAGCCGTGGAAACCGCGGACAACGCCTTTGAGTTTGCCTTTGATGGGGAAAGTATAGGCCGCTTCAACGGCGCCACGTCCGCTTTTCGGATTGTAACGCAGGACGGAATAAACATTTTGTTTGTCATTGAAGCGGTATTGGACTTTCAAGTCGCCATAGCCCATGTATTTGTTGATGTCCGGATTGTCGTCGTCATCTCCTTTTTGGTCGAAGGCGCGCATCCAAACTCTAGGAATAACGGTCAGCTTGCCCCATTCCATGCCTGCCATGGCGTAAACGCGGTTCCATGAGCGGGATTCGGGGCGGCTTTGACCGTTGGACTGGTGAACAAAACCTGCGCCAACCATACGCAGTTTGCCGCCGAAAGGCAGGTCTGCTTTAACGGGTTGGGTAATGAAAATTTCGGGCTCGTAGTCGGTATTGCGGAACGGAGCGGATTTGCGGCCTTGGTTGAAGATTTGCCAGTCAGATTTTTGGGTATAGCCAAACCATACGTCGGCACGGGTTTTGAATAAATCTTCGGCAATCTTGCTTTTGAAGGAAACCTGCATTTTGGTTTCAAGGCGTTTTTGCCCGCTGAATTTTTCCTGCGTAGTTATGCCGCGACTGGGGGATTCCGGGTGGTAGTTAGGGCTGCTATTGTACCAAACGGGCATGAGGTACATAGGGTTGTGCTCGCGTACGCTTAACAGGCCGCGCGTGTCGTTTTTATCCAAATCGTACATCAGGCTTAAAGGCGTGTAGCTGTCGGCAGTTTCGCTTAATACGTCGTCTGAAATATTCGGATGGGTAGGGTTGTCGAATACGATGGCCGCTTCTTTTTTCTCGATGCTCTTGCGCACGCTTTTTTCGAGGTCAACCGGTGTTTTGGCCGTTTCGGTTTGCGTTTGCGGCAGTGGGGATTGAGGAGGGAGTTGCGCCGAGTAGATGTTGTCGTAACATGCCAAACGGGTGGCGTTGTCTTGAATGGTGGTGCAGTGTAGGGCGGTATCGGCGGCAGCCAGTGGGGCGGTGGCAATGAATCCGATACTTAGGGAATGTTTCAACATCTTGTTCATGAGAGTTTCCGTTGTTTTTCAGACGGCCTGATGAAAGGGTAAATAGGTTTATTTAGTCGGTTTGGGCTGTGAATACGGCAATGCCCCTGAAAGGCAAGACCTCAGGGGCATCGTATCAGCTCGATTCATCCTGTTTTGATTGTCAGGATTTCCGGCATCTGCGTCAGTATTAAGCCAAAGCTTTTACTTTAGCAGACAGACGGCTTTTATGACGGGCTGCTTTGTTTTTGTGGAATACGCCTTTGTCAGCGATACGGTCGATGACTTTAACGGATTCTTGGTAAACTGCTTGAGCAGCAGCTTTGTCGCCGGTTTCAACTGCTTTCAACACTTTTTTCACAGCGGTACGGAATGCAGTACGCAGGCTGGCGTTGTGGGCGCGTTGTTTAACCGACTGGCGGGCACGTTTGCGGGCTTGTGCGCTGTTTGCCATATTGAATATCTCCTGAAAAATAAATTCTGTAAACGCGCAATTTTAAAGACAGATTTCCTTATATGCAAGTTTTTTCTCTATAAACGCGCGCAAATCAGCCGTATTTTGCCCAAAAACGACAGCCGGTGCAACGCTTTTGGGAAAAAGATGATGTTGCTTTGCCTTATTTCAATAAAAATCAGATGGATATTGCTTTTCGTTTGCTTACGTTTCCATTACAATAGCCTAACTCTGCGCCGGGGTGTTTATGGGGTGCAGGGTTTCTTATTTATTGACATTAACCACTCTTTCATCAGGAATCTGCCCGTATGAAAAAATCTGTATTAGCCGTATTGGCCGCATTGTCTTTGGCCGCGTGCGGCGGTGGCGAGAAAAAAGCCGAGCAACCTCAAGCAGGCAGCGCGCCTGCTGCCAATGCCGAGGCAGCCGCTACCGATACTTTGAATATCTACAACTGGTCAAACTACGTTGACGAAAGTACAGTCGAAGACTTCAAAAAAGCCAACAATTTGAAGCTGACTTACGATTTGTATGAAAACAACGAAACGCTGGAAGCCAAAATGCTGACCGGCAAATCCGGCTATGACTTGGTTGTACCCGGTATTGCCTTCCTGCCACGTCAAATTGAGGCAGGTGCATACCAAAAAATCAATAAGGATCTGATTCCGAACTACAAAAACATCGACCCTGAATTGCTGAAGATGTTGGAAACCGCCGATCCGGGCAATCAATACGCCGTTCCATACTTCTCAGGTGTGAATACGATTGCGATTACGGCGAAGGGCAAGGAGCTTTTGGGCGGAAAATTGCCTGAAAACGGCTGGGATTTGCTGTTCAAACCTGAATACACCAACAAGCTGAAATCTTGCGGCATCGCTTTGTGGGATACACCGAGCGAAATGTTCCCAATCTTGTTGAACTACTTGGGTAAAGATCCTAAAGGCTCGAATCCTGAAGATTTGAAAGCGGCGGCGGAAGTATTGAAGTCTATCCGTCCTGATGTAAAACGTTTCAGCCCTTCCATTATTGACGAATTGGCGCGCGGCGATATCTGCTTGGCAGCAGGTAACGGCGGCGACTTGAACTTGGCCAAAGCGCGTTCTGAAGAAGTGAAAAACAATGTCGGCGTCGAAGTGTTGACGCCGAAAGGCATGGGTTTCTGGATTGAATCTTGGTTGATTCCGGCCGATGCGAAAAACATCGTCAATGCCCATAAATACATCAACTACACACTTGATCCCGAAGTGGCTGCGAAAAACGGTATTGCCGTAACCTTCGCACCGGCCAGCAAACCTGCACGCGAAAAAATGCCTGCCGAGCTGGTGAACACACGTTCTATTTTCCCGAACGAGCAAGACATGAAAGACGGTTTCGTCATGCCTCAAATGAGCGCAGATGCGAAAAAACTGTCTGTCAACTTGTGGCAAAAAATCAAAGTCGGTTCAAATTAATTGTGAGCTGATTGTTTGAAGTAAAGCAAAGGCCGTCTGAAATTTTTCAGACGGCCTTTTTTGATGTCCCAATCTTTATCGTTTCAAAGCCAAAGTCAATACGCCTGCGGTTACCAAGCCTAAGCCTATCCATTCCTGCGTGCTTGGGCGTTCGTCTAAGAAAACAACGGCCATCAGGGCGACCAAGACCAGGCTGAATTTGTCGACGGGTGCGACTTGTGAGGCATTACCCAGTTGCAGGGCTTTGAAGTAGGCAAGCCAAGAGGCGCCGGTAGCGAGGCCGGATAGGATGAGGAATGTCCAGTTGCGGCCGGTAAAGCCGTTCACGCCCTGCCATTTGCCGGTGTAGGTTAAAAACAATACCAAAGCGGCGAGGATGACCAAGGTGCGGATAAAGGTGGCGAAATCTGAATCTATGCCCTGTAAACCCATTTTGGCGAAAATGGCGGTCAATGAGGCGAAGCCTGCCGATGCCAATGCCCAAAACAGCCATGCGTTGCTGCTCATGTTTTATTCCTTTGTTTCAAATTGTTGACAATATGAATCCGCTTGTTGATGAAATATCGAAATTTTCACTGCGGTTTGTCTTTGGAAAACGCTATAATAGAACTAATATTCTTTTTCTTCCAGCCGTCTCTATTATATTGTTTCAGACGGCCTTTCCCTCTCTCAATAAAGGAAAATCATGAGCTTCAAAACCGATGCTGAAATTGCCCAGTCTTCCACCATGCGCCCGATTGGTGAAATTGCCGCCAAGCTGGGTTTGAACGTTGACAACATCGAGCCCTATGGTCACTACAAAGCCAAAATCAATCCTGCCGAGGCATTCAAGCTGCCGCAAAAGCAAGGCCGTCTGATTTTGGTGACCGCCATTAATCCGACTCCTGCGGGTGAGGGTAAAACCACTGTAACCATCGGTTTGGCGGACGCATTGCGCCATATCGGCAAAGACTCGGTTATTGCCCTGCGCGAGCCTTCTTTGGGTCCGGTGTTTGGTGTTAAAGGCGGTGCGGCAGGCGGCGGCTATGCCCAAGTTTTGCCGATGGAAGACATCAACCTGCACTTTACCGGCGACTTCCACGCCATCAGTGCGGCGAATAACCTGCTCGCCGCCATGCTCGATAACCATATCTACCAAGGCAACGAGTTGAACATCGATCCGAAACGTGTGCTGTGGCGTCGCGTGGTCGATATGAACGACCGCCAGTTGCGCAACATCATCGACGGCATGGGCAAACCTGTTGACGGCGTGATGCGTCCTGACGGTTTTGATATTACCGTTGCCTCCGAAGTGATGGCGGTATTCTGCCTTGCCAAAGACATCAGCGATTTGAAAGAGCGTTTGGGCAACATCCTTGTCGCCTATGCCAAAGACGGTAGTCCTGTTTACGCCAAAGATTTGAAAGCGAATGGCGCGATGGCGGCATTGCTCAAAGATGCGATTAAGCCTAACTTGGTACAAACCATCGAAGGCACTCCGGCCTTTGTACACGGCGGCCCGTTCGCCAACATCGCCCACGGTTGTAATTCCGTTACCGCTACCCGTTTGGCGAAACACCTTGCCGATTATGCCGTAACCGAAGCAGGCTTCGGCGCGGATTTGGGTGCGGAAAAATTCTGCGACATCAAATGCCGTCTGGCGGACTTGAAACCTGATGCGGCTGTTGTCGTCGCCACCGTCCGCGCTTTGAAATATAACGGCGGCGTGGAACGTGCCAATCTTGGCGAAGAAAACCTCGAAGCCTTGGCAAAAGGCCTGCCTAATCTCTTGAAACACATTTCCAACCTGAAAAACGTATTCGGCCTGCCTGTGGTGGTTGCCATCAACCGCTTTGTGTCCGACTCCGATGCCGAGTTGGCTATGATTGAAAAAGCCTGCGCGGAACACGGCGTTGAAGTTTCCCTGACCGAAGTATGGGGCAAAGGCGGCGCGGGTGGTGCAGACTTGGCGTACAAAGTCGTTAACGCCATCGAAAACCAACCGAACAACTTCAATTTTTCCTACGATGTTGGGCTGAGCATTAAAGACAAAATCCGTGCGATTGCCCAAAAAGTGTACGGCGCGGAAGATGTTGATTTCAGCGCGGAAGCGTCTGCCGAAATCGCTTCACTGGAAAAACTGGGCTTGGACAAAATGCCGATCTGCATGGCGAAAACCCAATACTCTTTGAGCGACAACGCCAAACTGTTGGGCTGCCCCGAAGGCTTCCGCATTACCGTGCGCGGTATCACTGTTTCTGCAGGCGCAGGCTTCATCGTTGCGTTGTGCGGCAATATGATGAAAATGCCGGGTCTGCCGAAAGTTCCGGCTGCTGAGAAAATCGATGTGGACGCAGACGGCGTGATTCACGGCTTGTTCTGATTTGGATTGATTTTGAAATAGATAAAGGCCGTCTGAAACCGAGGTTTCAGACGGCCTTTTATAATTTAAGTGAATTTCAACCGGCTTTTTAAGAAATTGAAGAAATTGTCTATCATGCCGAACATTGTATTGCGGTCTTCGCCAAACAATGAAATGCTGCGGTCTTTGCTGATTCTGTCATAGGCGGCAAAAATGGTTTTCAGCTCTTCAGTGGTCAAGCGCAGTTGCTTTTCGTACAAGATGCGGCTTAAGAGCGTTACTTCCGTCGCGTTCAAATCAGGGAAGAGATGACTGATCCACAACTCCATGGTGTATTGGACGGATCTGCTGATTTTGTCTCTTTTTTTGCTTTCTTGAGTTTGATGTATCCTGTAAAACAACAAAGGTTCGGGCAGGTTGGCAAAGGTTTTGCCATGTAGGGCGCATTGCACCCACATATGGAAATCGGGCGCGGTTTCTGTCGCGGTGTAGTTTATCCCGAGGTTTTTAATGCTGTCGTGCCGCCACATAGTGGTGGGGTTGAACATGTTTTGGGCGGCAAAGGAGAGAAAGGCTTTAATGTCTTTGTCGAGCAGGGGGAGGTCGCTTAAAACGGGTTCTCTTCCGGTTTGGTCGTCGAAAAAGATGGTGGCTTGGCTGCCGACAATATCGATTTCGGGATGGCTGTCTAAAAACTGAATCTGTTTTTCAAAACGATCCAAGGCGCAAATATCGTCCGCGTCCATTCGTGCCACATATTCGACCTCTACGTCTTTGAGCATATCCATGGCAAATTGGCAGGCAAACGGCTCGCCCCTGTTTTCCGGAAGGTGGAAAACCTGCAAACGTGAATCTTTAGCTGCGTAAGCCTCGAGGATTTCGCCGGTTTTGTCTGTTGAAGCATCGTTGATGGCGATGACGAAAAAGTCGCGGAATGTTTGACTCAATAGTGAATCCAAGCATTCGGGCAAATAAGCTTCGGCACAATAGGCCGGCAAAATAACGGCGAGTTTCATGTTTGCTTTCGATGTGTTTTGATGTGTAGTCGGTGGAAGATTTTACTATAAATTTTCCAAAAGCTAAGGCCGTCTGAAACCTTATTTTCAAGTTTTCAGACGGCCTTAGTGTGAATCCGAGATACGGATTATTTAACGATTTGGTTCAATTCGCCTTTGGCGTATTTGGTTGCCATTTTTTCCAAAGAAATCGGTTTGATTTTGTCGGCTTGGCCTTCGCAACCGAATGCGAGGTAGCGGTCAAGACAGATTTGTTTCATGGCTTCGACGGTTTTGCTCAAGTATTTGCGCGGGTCGAATTCGGATGGGTTTTCTGCCATGAAGCGGCGGATGGCGCCGGTAGAGGCGAGGCGCAAGTCGGTGTCGATGTTGACTTTGCGCACGCCGTGTTTGATGCCTTCGACGATTTCTTCAACCGGTACGCCGTAGGTTTCACCGATTTTGCCGCCGTGTTCGTTGATGACTTTCAGCCATTCTTGCGGAACGGAGCTGGAGCCGTGCATTACGATGTGGGTGTTGGGCAGGGCTTGGTGGATTTCTTTGATGCGGTCGATACGCAATACGTCGCCTGTGGGCGGACGGGTGAATTTGTATGCGCCGTGGCTGGTACCAACGGCAATAGCCAATGCGTCAACGCCGGTATCTTTAACGAAACGTACGGCATCTTCAACGCTGGTCAGCATTTGGTCGTGGGAAAGTTTGCCCACTGCGCCGACGCCGTCTTCTTCGCCGGCTTCGCCAGTTTCGAGGTTGCCCAATACGCCGATTTCACCTTCGACAGACACGCCGCAAGCGTGGGAGAAGTTGACCACGGTACGGGTGGCGTTGACGTTGTATTCGTAAGAAGAAGGGGTTTTGCCATCTTCCATCAGCGAGCCGTCCATCATCACAGAGGAGAAGCCCAGTTGGATGGAGCGTTGGCACACATCAGGAGATGCGCCGTGGTCTTGGTGCATCACGACAGGGATGTGCGGGAATTCTTCGACTGCGGCCAAAATCAGATGGCGCAGGAATGGGGCACCTGCATATTTGCGTGCGCCTGCGGATGCTTGAACGATAACGGGGGCGTTAACTTGGTCGGCCGCCTCCATGATGGCGCGCATCTGTTCGAGGTTGTTAACGTTGAATGCGGGCAGACCGTAGCTGTTTTCGGCAGCATGGTCCAATAATTGGCGCATGGATACGAGTGCCATGAGGAGCTCCTGAAGTAGTGAAGGGTAAATTTATCCGATAGATTATAATGTTTTTTGCTATGAAAAACTACAAGCTGCTACATTGTTTTTATATATTAACGAACAGGGTCTCGGTTTATAATGGCAGAGTATTGAAAACGGGTGTGCAAAATGGATAGGATTTCGGTGGCCGAGTGTGATAAGCCTTTGTTTCAGACGGCCTTGACGGTGCAGGTGGGTGATGTGAACTATGGCGGTCATCTGGCGAACGATGCGGTGTTGCGTTTGTGCCATGAAGTGCGGATGCGTTGGCTGGCGACGCTGGGTTGGAGCGAAATGGATGCCGGAGGGGCAGGCCTGATTATGGCGGATGCAGAGGTGCAGTATTTGGCGCAAGGTCATCATGGTGATGAGCTATCGGTGGAAATGGGGGTGGCGGGTGTGGCCGGAGTGGGCTTTTCTTTGCTGTACCGTATCCGCAGGATTTCAGACGGCCTTGTGCTGGCGAAAGTGCAGACAGGTATGGTGTGTTTCGATTATGGCAAGCAGCGTGTCTGTCGTCTGCCTTCGGCCTTGAAAGTAGCATTGGAGGCCGTCTGAAATGGCGGAATCAAACAATTTTGCGTTTCATCTTGAACACTATCTGAAAACCTTGCTGCAACAAGGTAAGTCGGAGCATACCGTTTCCGCTTATCGGCGCGATTTGAGTGAGTTGATGCTCCTGTTGCCCGATAATCTTGAAAACGGCCTGCCGACGCGCCGTGATTTTGTGGCGGTATTGAAAAAGCTGTCGCAAAAGGGCTTAAGCGAAAGTAGCTTGGCGCGGAAATTGTCGGTATGGCGGCAGTATTGCAGTTGGCTGGTGCAGATAGAAGTCATGGAAAGCGATCCGACATTTAATATGAAAGCACCGCGCCTGCCCGAACGCCTGCCCAAAGCGCTGCCGCAAGAACCTTTAAACCATATTCTCGACCATGCGCCTGTTGATGATGAGTTGGACGTGCGCGATAAGGCTATGTTTGAATTAATGTATGGCAGCGGTTTGCGCCTGAGCGAGATACAAGGTTTGAATCTGGACGGTATCTTCTTGGACGAAGGCTGGGTCAGTGTGAATGGTAAAGGCGGCAAGCAGCGGCAAGTGCCTTTGGTGGCTAAAAGCATTGCGGCATTGCGCGATTATTTGGCAGTGCGTATTGCCAAAGAGGGTGAACAGGCCTTGTTCACCAATAAGAACGGCAGCAGGCTGGGGCAACGTCAAATCCAAAAACGCCTGCAGGCGTGGGCAGTGCGCGTGGGCAGTGCCAGCCATATCTCGCCGCACATGATGCGCCACAGCTATGCAACCCATCTTTTACAGGCATCGGGCGATATCCGTGCTGTGCAGGAATTGTTGGGGCACAGCAACCTTTCCGCTACGCAAGTTTATACAAAGCTGGATTTTGACCATTTGGCGCGCGTTTATGATGAGGCGCACCCAAGGGCGAAACGGAAAAAATGATTTTGTTTGAATCAGGCCGTCTGAAAGAATGTTTTCAGACGGCCTGATGTTTTATGGATAAAAAATATAGATGATTTGAAACCATTTGAATTTTGATCGGTCTGATGAGGTTTCGATATTGGTTTAATGTGCGGATAGCATAAACGCCGGAAGAATAGGCTGTTTTGTCTTACCGCTTATCTTTTAAAACGACCTTTTGTTTGATAATATTAGTAATGAGAGCTAATATCATATTATGATATGCAGCCTTTAAAACAGCAGGTCTATAAACTTTCTCTATAAGCATTAATGCTTATTTTGACTGTAAAACGACTTGCAAACGGGAATTGTTGCTATTAACATAACGGAATTATGGATAAAAAACGAATTTTAACTCCAGCCGTCGTGACTTCCGTTGCGTTGATTCACGTCGGCTTGGTTGCACTTTTATGGCACGCGCACAAACCGCCTCCTGTCGAAATGGCGAATATTGAATTTGTCGATTTAGGCGATTTCGGCGGTGGCGACGGTAGTCCTGAGGGCGAAGGCGCACCTGCCGCCCCCGAGCCTACCCCCGAACAACCGAAACCCAAGCCGAAACCTAAACCTAAGCCTGTCGAGCCGCCTAAACCTGTTATCAAACCTGTGGTAACGAAAAAAGAAAAAGCGGATATCGTGCAGCAAAAGGAAAAACCGAAACCTATCGAGAAACCTAAGCCCGAGCCTAAGCCGGAACCCAAACCTGAGCCGAAGCCCGAGCCAAAACCTGAACCAAAACCAGAGCCGAAGGCAGAACCTAAACCATCTCCTAAAGCATCTGAATACTCAGGCAGCAAAACCGGGCCGAACACTGCTGAAAACGGTAAAGGCAACGGAGAAGGCAAAGCCTTGGGCGGAGAAGGAAAAGGCAACGGCGGCGGTACGAAAGGTACAGGCAGCGGCCGTGGTGAAGGCAGCGGATCCGGCAGCGGCGGTGCGAAAGGCGAACATGGTTCCGGCACCGGCGGTAGCGGAGGTGGCAGCGGTACAGGTGCCGGCAGCAGTAAAGGCAATCCTGCAAAAGGAACCTGCCATATTCCGAGACCTCCGTATCCTTCACTGTCCACTGAAAATGGTGAAGAGGGCTTGGTTGTTTTGAAAGTCTTGGTTGGTCCCGGCGGTAAAGTGGATTCAATTAGTGTGAATAAATCAAGTGGTTATAGTCGTCTGGATAATGCAGCGCGTAAAGCCGTTAAAGATGGTAGCTGTCATGCAAGTGTTTGGACTGAATTTAAAGTACCTGTCAAATTCACGCTCGAATAAGTATCTAGGCCTAAGCTGATTGATTAGAAATATATGCTGTTGGGAAATTTTTAAATGACCCGATAGAAATTTTAATTTTATTTTTAACTTGGAAAAATTATGGATTTAAGTTTAGTTTTCAAATCAGGTGATGTGGTACTGATTGGTGTATTTGTCCTGATGTTGTTGATGAGCGTGGTAACATGGAGCGTTATCGTGATCCGCTGCATCAAATACCGTAAAGCGAAAAAAGGCAATGCTCAGGTAAAAGAGTTGATGTTGAATGCGTTTACGCTGGCCGATGCTGTACAGAAAGCCAAAGCGGTAGAAGCACCGATGAGCAATGTTGCCGATGAGTCTCTGCGCGCATACCAAAACTACCGTCAAACGACAAGCAAATCGCTGATTGACGAATTGCCTTTGAACGAATACTTGGTTGTTCACATCCGCAACAGCATGTCCCAAACCATGCGCCAGTTCGACTACGGTATGACCGCTTTGGCCTCTATCGGCGCAACTGCTCCTTTTATCGGTTTGTTGGGTACTGTTTGGGGTATTTACCATGCCCTGATCGGCATCAGCGAAAGCGGTCAAATGAGCATTGCTGCGGTAGCCGGTCCGATTGGTGAGGCTTTGGTATCGACTGCTGTCGGTCTGTTTGTGGCGATTCCGGCCGTATTGGCGTACAACTTCCTCAATCGCGGTACAAAAACCATCGCGCAAGATATGGACGCATTTGCACATGACCTGCATGTCCGCCTTCTGAACCAAAAGGATTAAACCATGGCTTTCGGATCAATGAATTCCGGCGATGATGCGCCGATGTCGGATATCAACGTTACACCTTTGGTGGACGTGATGCTGGTGTTGCTGATTGTATTTATGATTACCATGCCGGTGCTGACCCACTCGATTCCTTTGGAGTTGCCGACTGCTTCGGAAAAAGCGGCGAAAGAGGATAAGCAGCAGCCTAAAGATCCTTTGCGTTTGAGCATTGATGCCAGTGGTGCTTATGTTGTTGGCGGCGATTCCGATACCAAAGTGGATTTGGCAACGGTAACCGCCAAGCTGAAAGAAGCCAAAGCGAAAAACGAAGATGTGATTGTGGCGATTGCGGCGGATAAAGCGGTTGAATACGATTACGTCAACCAAGCCCTGCAAGCGGCGCGCGAAGCCGGTATCAGCAAAATCGGTTTTGTAACGGAAACCAAAGCGCAGTAATCTTTTGAATACAGTAAAGGCCGTCTGAAATTTGAGTAAAGTTTCAGACGGCCTTTTGTTGTATTTGGTAACTATATGTCCAGGCTGTATAATTAGCGGATTAAATTGAATAATGACAATACAGGAACCACTATGACAGAAACCATCGAGCGCGACAGTATGCAATACGATGTCGTGATTGTCGGCGCAGGCCCGTCGGGTTTGTCTGCCGCCATCAAACTCAAGCAGCTTGCCGAAAAGAATGGGCGCGAAATCAGCGTTTGCGTGGTGGAGAAGGGTTCGGAGGCCGGTGCGCACTCGCTGGCCGGTGCCATCATCGATCCGATTTCTTTGAATGAGCTGATTCCTGATTGGAAAGAAAAAGGCGCGCCGCTGACGCGTACAGTGACGAAGGACAGGGTTTTGTTCCTGACCGAGAAAAAAGCCTTCAACTTGCCGGTTACCCCGAATTTCGACAACCATGCAAATTACATCGCCAGCTTGGGCGAAGTCGTGCGCTGGTTGGCGGAGCAGGCGGAAAATTTGGGCGTGGAAATCTATCCGGGCTTTGCCGCCGCCGAGGTGCTGTATCACGAAGACGGTTCGGTCAAAGGCATTGCGACCGGCAATATGGGCGTGGGCAAAGACGGCGAACCGACCGATTCATTTCAGCCCGGCATGGAGCTTTGGGCGCAGCAAACCATATTTGCCGAAGGCTGCCGCGGTTCGCTTTCCAAACAAGTCATAGAACGCTTCAAACTCGACCAAAACAGTCAGCCGCAAACTTACGGCTTGGGCATCAAAGAGATTTGGGAAGTGCCGTCTGAAAAACATCAGCCAGGTTTGGTGATGCACAGCGCAGGCTGGCCGCTCGACAGCAAAACCTACGGTGGCTCGTTTATTTATCACTTTGACGAAAACAAAGTCGCTGTCGGTTTTGTGGTCGGCTTGGATTATCAAAACCCTTATCTGTCGCCGTTTGAAGAGTTCCAACGTTTCAAAACCCATCCCGAAATCCGCAAAACCTTTGAAGGCGGCCGCCGTATCGCTTATGGCGCGCGTTCGCTGATTGAAGGCGGTTTGCAAAGTTTGCCGAAGCTCTCGTTCAAAGGCGGCGTTTTAATCGGCGATGCGGCAGGTTTCCTCAATATGCCGCGCATCAAAGGTATCCATACGGCCATGAAATCAGCCATGCTTGCCGCAGAAGCCGTGTTCCCTTTGTTGGAAAACCTTGAAAAAGTGGAAAGCTTCGACAGCGGCAAAGAGGCCGCCGATTATCAGCAACGCTTTGAACAAAGCTGGCTGTATCAAGAGCTTTACGCCGCGCGCAATGTCCGTCCGTCATTCAAATGGGGCGTTTATCTCGGCTCAATCTATACCGGCATCGACCAAATGATTTTCAGAGGCAAAGCCCCGTGGACCTTGAAACATCACGGCAAAGACAACGAGCAGCTCAAAAAAGCAGCCGAATGCAAGCCGATTGATTATCCGAAACCCGACGGCGTTTTGACCTTCGACCGTTTGAGCAGCGTTTTCCTTGCCAACCTTGCGCACGAAGAAAACCAGCCCGACCATTTGGTGCTGAAAAATCCGCAGGTCATGATAGACGTAAACTACAAAGAATACGCCTCGCCCGAAACCCGCTATTGTCCGGCCGGCGTATATGAAATCGTCGAAGAAAACGGCAGCCCGCGCCTGCAAATCAACGCCGCCAACTGCGTACACTGCAAAACGTGCGACATCAAAGACCCGACGCAAAACATCACTTGGATTTGTCCCGAAGGCGCAAGCGGGCCGAATTACGGCGGAATGTAATTGACTGTTTGAAGTCAAAACCTAAAGACCGTCTGAAAAATTTCAGACGGCCTCTATCCTATTATTTCATCAATGGACGCATTATGAACACACGCATTTGGCAGGCAGGCCGATTTGAAATCGCCTTGGACAAACCGAAAATCATGGGCATCGTCAATCTGACCCCCGATTCATTATCCGATGGCGGCACCTATTCGCAAAATGTCTCAACAGCATTGGCACATGCCGAGCAGCTGCTGAAAGACGGCGCGGATATTCTTGATATCGGCGGCGAATCTACCCGCCCGGGTTCGGATGGTGTTTCTCTCGAAGAAGAATGGGCCAGAGTGCAGCCGGTTTTGGCGGAAGTGGCCAAGTGGAATGTTCCCGTCAGCTTGGACACGCGCCACACGGCAATCATGGAAAAAGCCTTGGCGCAAGGCGGCGTCGATATTATCAACGATGTTGCCGCATTGAGTGATGAAGGCGCAGTCGCATTATTGGCTCAACAGCCGACGACAGGCGTGTGTCTCATGCACATGCAGGGTTTGCCCAAAACCATGCAGCTTAATCCGCAATATCAAGATGTCGTCGAAGAAATCGCGCGTTATTTAAAAGCACGCGCGGCAGAATGCGTTCAAGCAGGCATTGACCCTGAACGCATCACGCTCGACCCCGGTTTCGGTTTCGGCAAAAACCTGCAACACAACATTACCCTGATACAACATTTGCCTGAGTTGATGGAAGCAACCGGATTCCCCCTTCTGATCGGCATATCGCGCAAAAGCATGATTGGCGAGCTGACAGGCGAACAAGATGCCGCCAAACGCGTACACGGCAGCGTGGCAGCCGCTTTGGCCACAGTAGCCCGAGGCGCGCAAATCATCCGTGTTCACGATGTCAAAGCAACGGCAGATGCTTTGAAAGTTTGGGAAGCATTGGGCGTATCGGCATAATGCCCGAATAGAAAACCGACAGGCCGTCTGAAACATTTGCCCGGCATCTTGAACAAGCAACAAGTTATGCTATAATCCGCATCTACTCTTGACGGGTCTGTAGCTCAGGGGTTAGAGCAGGGGACTCATAATCCCTTGGTCGTGGGTTCGAAACCCACCGGACCCACCAAATATTAAAAATGCCCGAGGCTTTTGGCTTCGGGCATTTTTGTATTTATTGGTTTGTGAAGGGTTGGAATATAATGTCGAGTATAGCAATTTGGTTACGTCGTCCAATATATTTTTTAGGGAAAATTCTTTTTAAAAAAGAAGGAGTAGTTTGGTGGAGTTATTGCCTTATTTTCTGTTTTGTTTAGTATTTTTGTATTTTATTGCAATTATAATTAATTCAGTAATGGTATATAAAATATTAAAATCAGAAGGGGTAGATATAGGTTTTTTTGAATATCTATTTATTGGAAGTATGCAATTTAAATTTTTCAGAGTGCTATTTGGAATACAAAAAATATCCAATAAATTTTATTTGAAAATATTAAGAATAAATTTTACGGTTGCTATGATTATTCTTATTTTATGGTTTTCTATTGTCTCATATTTGACGTATTCAGTATAAAAATTAACCTATCGAATGAAAGTCGGCTATTTAAGTTGTAGAGTGTTTTGTAAACCAATGCCGTCTGAAAATCTTCATTTCAGACGGCATTTTTTATTATTTAAGTAATACCATTTCAGTATGGCTGGATTGTTTTCAGACGGCCTGAAGATTTAGTCGGCCGTTCCGCGTATTTCGTTGATTGGGATGCGCGGTGTATAAAGTATGTCGTAAGTCGGCTTGTCCAGCAGATCTTGCAGTGAGTATTGATCTAAATGATTGAAGAAGGCTTTGATGGCACCAGTAATGATGCCGGTCAGTCGGCAGGATGGGGTGATGAGGCATTCGTTGTTGTCGCCCATGCATTCGACAACCTGCATCGGCTCAAGATGGCGTACCACTGCACCGATATTGATGTTTTCAGGATTGTCTGCCAAGCGCAAACCGCCGCCTTTGCCGCGCACGCTGACCAGAAAACCGCCTTTGACTAATGAGGTAACCACTTTCATCAAATGGCTTTTGGAAATATTGTAAGTCTCGGCAATAGTGCCGATATTGACGAGGGTGTCGTCGTTGATGGCGGTATAAACCAATACGCGCAATCCGTAATCGGTATGTTGGGTCAGATACATGGCTGGCTCTTTAGATATTTTTATTATATGTCAAAAGCGTAGTGCTTGGTGAGGGGCTGTTTGACTTTATGTGGGATTGGGTTTCATAATATCTGAAACATTTGAATTAATCCAGTTTGACAGACTGTTACCATTATAACGAACTTATGAAGCCCTTGAAACGCCATCCTGCCTTAATAGAACTTTCTCGCGAGCATCATAGCTCGTTGTCGTTGTGCGTCCGTCTCCTGCGTACGCCCGATCAAAGCCATCAGGCGGAGCTGGAACCTCATTTTATTGAGCTTGAGCCACATTTTTTAGAAGAGGAAACCATGTTTGCGCCGTATTGGGATAAAATTGACCCTGCGTTGCGGCAGCGTTTTGAAGGCGATCATGCCAAATTACGCGCGATGATGGCTCATCCTGAATATATGAATGAATCATGGAATAAGGATTTTGCGGTAACTTTGCGCGATCATGCGCGTTTTGAGGAACGTGAGCTTTTTCCTGCGATTGAACCTTTTTTGCCTTTGCCTGAGAATGTGTAATAGGAAAGGGAATTGATGGCCGTCTGAAAAGTTTCAGACGGCCTCTGTTGCTGTTTTATGATGATATAAAAATTGAAGGAACCACCATGACCGATTTGTTCAAACATCCTGTTTGGGCAATGGCCTTCCGCCCGTTTTATTCGTTGGCGGCTTTGTATGGCGCATTGTCTATATTGCTTTGGGGCTTCGGCTATCAGGGTACGCCTGAATTGCCGGGTTTTTATTGGCATGCCCATGAAATGATTTGGGGCTATGCCGGATTGGTTGTCATTGCATTCTTATTGACGGCCGTGGCGACTTGGACAGGCCAGCCGCCGACACGCGGTAAGGCGTTGGCCGGTTTGACCGCATTTTGGCTGTTGGCCCGCATTTGTATGTTTATCCCCGGTTGGGGGGTAACGGCAAGCGGCATATTCGGTACGATCTTTTTCTGGTATGGCGCGGTATGCATGGCTTTGCCGGTAATCCGTTCTCAAAACAAGCGCAACTATGTTGCCGTGTTCGCTATTTTTGTTTTGGGCGGCACCCATTTCGCCTTCCATCTGAAAGTGCAGCCGTTTGATGCCATTGCGCTGATGACCGGTTTGCAATCCGGTTTGATTATGGTGGCCGGATTTATCGGTTTGATCGGTATGCGGATTATCTCGTTCTTTACGTCCAAACGCCTGAACGTGCCGCAAATTCCCAGCCCTCAATGGGTAGCGCACGCATCGCTTTGGCTGCCTATGCTGACCGCCATGCTGATGGCGCATAACATTTTGCCGGGACTGGCTGCGTTGTTTGCTCTGGCTGCCGGTGTGATTTTTACCGTGCAGGTGTACCGCTGGTGGTATAAAGCCGTGCTGAAAGAGCCTATGCTTTGGATTTTGTTTGCCGGCTATCTGTTTACAGGCTTGGGTTTGATTGCTGTCGGCATTTCTTATCGGGTTCCAAGTTTCCTGAATTTGGGTGTACACCTTATCGGCGTTGGCGGTATCGGCGTGCTGACTTTGGGTATGATGGCGCGAACTGCGCTTGGCCATACCGGCAACTCTATTTATCCGCCGCCTAAAGTGGTTCCTGTTGCCTTTTGGTTGATGATAGCCGCAACGGTTGTCCGTGTTTTGGCAACCTTTGTGAACGGTACGGCATACACGCACAGTATCCGTTGTTCTGCCGCTTTGTTTGCCGCTTCTTTGCTGTTGTACGCATGGAAATATATTCCTTGGTTGATTCGTCCGCGTTCGGATGGTCGTCCGGGTTAACGGTTTAGCGAAATGAGAAGGCCGTCTGAAAAGTTTCAGACGGCCTTTATTTATTGATAACAAAAAAGCCTTTCAAAGTATGAAAGGCTTTTATTGAAACTGTGGCCTCGCCAACAGGAATCGAACCTGTATTTTACGCTTAGGAGGCATACGTTCTATCCGTTGAACTATGGCGAGGCGGTAAAGGAGGGATTTTAAACCTTTCCGGCAAAAAAAGACAATAAGCCGGCGGCAATCAAAGGGCCGACCGGAATGCCGCCGACAAAGGCAACGCCGATGACCGTGCCGATTAATAATCCGGTTACCAAAACAGGCTGTTCGCTCATCAATGGAACGCCGCGTCCGGCAAGCCATGCAACCAAAATGCCGATAAGGACGGCGGCAATCATTTTGAAATTGATAAACTCGGAAACCGGCGGGATCTGGATTTTACCGGAAACCAGCGGGCTCAATACACCGATGGTCAGCAGGATGATGCCCAGATGCAAACCGTGTTTTTCCACCAAGGGAAGATATTGCGACAAGGCCGTCTGCTGCATGAGCAGCAATACCGCCGCCGAAATCGTAATCGAGTTGTTGTTGCTGACGACGCCCAAAAAAATCAGCGTAACCAGAAACAAAGGGACAAAACTGAAATTCATCGGATTAAGATACTCGGGCCAAAGATTCTTTTGCCAGTTGGATCATGGCTTCTTTGACTTCGCTGTCAGGCAACACGTTTAATGAAGCGATGGCTTTGTCGACAGCTTTTTTCGCCTCGGAAATCGAATATGGCAAAGCGTCGGAGTTAACGACATAGTCGTGGATTTTTTCAAAATAGCTGCGGTCGGCATTTTCCAAAGCGTGGCGCACATCGTTTGCAGCCTGCTCGGAGCCGTTTCGCATCAGGTAAATCAATGGCAGGGTAGGTTTGCCTTCTGCCAAATCGTCGCCGACGTTTTTGCCGATTTCTTCGGTTTCGCCTGAATAGTCCAATACATCGTCAATGATTTGGAAAGCTGTACCGACGTACATGCCGTAGTCTTTCAAGGCTTGCTCGTGTTCGGGGGAAGCCTTGCCCAAAATTGCGCCGACTTGTGCGGCCGCTTCAAACAGTTTTGCTGTTTTGTATTGGATAACTTGGACGTATTGCTCTTCGGTAATATCCGTATTGCCGATGTTCATCAGCTGCATGACTTCGCCTTCGGCGATGATGTTGGTCGCATCTGCCATCACTTCCAAGATACGCATACTGCCCGAACCGACCATCAGTTGGAAGGCGCGTGTATAGAGGAAGTCGCCGACCAAAACAGCCGCCGCGTTGCCGAAGAGGTTGTTTGCCGTTTTACGGCCGCGGCGCAAATCGCTTTCATCGACGACATCGTCGTGCAGGAGGGTGGAGGTGTGGATGAATTCCACCATCGCTGCCAGCGAGTACAGTTTTTCATCGTCATGCCCGACTGCTTTGCCTGCCAAAATAGTAATAATCGGACGCAGGCGCTTACCACCTGCGCTGATGATGTATGTGCCGATTTGCGAAATCAGCGCAACATCGGATTGAACAGCTTGGTTGATGACCGCATTAACTTTGGCAAGGTCATCGGGCAGGTGGCGTTGGAAGTAAGGCAGGTTTTCGAGCATAAAACATTCTCTGTTGATAAAACGGAGCGGAGGCTCCAATGAATCTGTTTAAACCCGTACATTCGGTCGGGGTAATAACGTTGCATAAAGATATCAGCAATCCAGCGCGTGATTATATCAGTTAAAAAGCATGCAACATATCTTTCAGACGGCCTTTTCACTTGTAAATAAAATAAATTTTGACAAAACAGGCAAATAGAAATAGAATAGCTCGCTTCGCACATGGTGTGCGGAATGTTAACCTAATTCTCATGGAGTTGAGTATGTACGCGGTCGTAAAAACCGGCGGTAAACAATACAAAGTTTCCGTTGGCGAAAAATTGAAAGTAGAACAGATACCAGCCGAACTCGACAGCCAAATCGAACTGACTGAAGTTTTGATGATTGCTGACGGCGAATCTGTAAAAGTAGGCGCACCTTTTATCGAAGGCGCAAAAGTAACAGCTAAAGTCGTTGCTCATGGTCGTGGCGAGAAAGTACGCATTTTCAAAATGCGTCGTCGCAAACACTACCAAAAACGCCAAGGCCATCGCCAAAATTTCACCCAAATCGAAATCGTGGCAATCGCCTAATTTCAAGTAAGTTCAGGAGTATTACAAATGGCAAGTAAAAAAGCAGGCGGTAGCACCCGCAACGGTCGCGATTCAGAAGCCAAACGCTTGGGCGTTAAAGCCTACGGCAACGAGCTGATTCCGGCAGGCTCTATCATCGTTCGTCAACGTGGTACTAAATTCCACGCAGGTGACAACGTAGGCATGGGCAAAGACCACACTTTGTTTGCTAAAGTCGACGGTTACGTTGAATTCAAAACCAAAGGCGCGCTGAACCGTAAAACTGTCAGCATCCGTCCTTACACCGGTTCTGAAGAATAATCGTTTTACGATTGAAAACCGCATTCCTTTTCGGAATGCGGTTTTTGTTTGTCAGACTGTTTTGTCTGTTTGATAAAATCCGTATGTCGTGAAGCTTGATTTATATTAAGGCCAAAGTAAAAACGTGCTTACAATCGATGGCCTTTGTTTTATTCTATCGACTCTTTCTATATAATCTATCAAATGCCTTTGATTTACCCTCATGTAGCTAAACACAGTAAACTTAAGGCCGTCTGAAAAAATCCGTATCAGTTGAATACAAGGAATTCCTCCCATGAGCTTACACAGTGATATTCTCGTCGTCGGCGCAGGCCCTGCCGGATTAAGTTTTGCCGCAGAGTTGGCCGGAAGCGGTTTGAACATAACCCTGATTGAAAGAAGTCCTTTAGAAGTGTTGCAAAATCCGCCGTATGACGGTCGTGAAATCGCATTGACGCACTTGTCGCGTGAAATCATGCAGCGATTGGGTATGTGGGATTTGATTCCAAAAGACGAAATTTATCCTTTGCGCGATGCCAAAGTGTTGAACGGCCATTCCGATTACCAGCTCCACTTCCCGCAACCGACTCAGGCGCGCGGCGAGCCTGCGGACTGCTTGGGCTATTTGATTTCCAATCACAATATCCGCAAAGCCGCTTATGAAGTTGTGTCCAAATTGGACAACGTCAAAATCCTGACCAGCACCAATGTTAAAGAAGTCAAAACTTCTGACGATGAGGCGCAAGTTATTTTGGAAAGCGGCGAAGTATTGACCGGCCGTTTGTTGTTGGCCGCCGATAGCCGCTTCTCGCAAACGCGCCGTCAATTGGGCATTTCTTCCGATATGCACGATTACAGCCGCACCATGTTTGTGTGCCGCATGAAGCATACTCTGTCCAACCTGCATACCGCATATGAATGCTTCCACTACGGCCGCACCATTGCGTTGCTGCCTTTGGAAGAGCATTTGACCAATACAGTGATTACGGTAGACAGCGATAAAGCCGAAACGATTAAAAATATGTCGCCGGAAGAATTGGCGGCCAGCGTGAAAGAGCAACTCAAAGGCCGTTTGGGTGATATGGAATTGGTCAGCACCATTCACAATTATCCTTTGGTCGGTATGATTGCCCAACGTTTCTACGGCAAACGCAGCGCGTTGATCGGCGATGCTGCGGTCGGTATGCATCCGGTTACTGCGCACGGTTTCAACTTGGGTCTGGCAAGTGCCGATCTTTTGGCTAAATTGGTTCTCGAAGCCGAGCAACGCGGTCAAGATATTGGTGCGAAGAGCTTGCTGGAAAAATACAGCACCAAGCATATGCTCCACGCCCATCCGATTTACCACGGCACCAATATGCTGCTGAAACTCTTTACCAATGAAACTGCTCCAGCGAAACTGCTGCGCGGTTTGGTATTGCGTGCAAGCAATAACTTCCCGCCGCTGAAAAAACTGATTACCAAACAATTGACCGGTTAATCATTTGAAAACATAAAAGGCCGTCTGAACGATTAAAGTTTCAGACGGCCTTTTTTATCTGCTGCTTATTTGGCTAAAACCGATTCGGGCATTTCTTGACGGACGTTTAAGGAAGTCAGTTTTTTGGTCAAGATGCTTAATACGATGCCGTATGCAGGCAGGAAGAAGAGGGTGCAGATGGCGAGTTTGAACAGATAATCGACAAATGCGATGCCCTGCCAGTTTGCCGCCATAAATTCATCGTTGCTCGCGTAAAAGGCAATGGCGAAAAACACCAGCGTGTCCAAAGCATTGCCGACAACGGTGGAAGCTGTGGGGGCAATCCACCATGATTTCAGACGGCGTAATCTGTTGAACACGAAAATATCGAGGATTTGCCCGAGCGCATAGGCGGAAAAGCTGGCCAATGCGATACGGCCGACGAAGGTGTTAAATTCGGCCAAAGATGCCCAGCCTGTCCAGTTGCCGTCATGAAAGAGGACGGAGAAGACGTAAGAGAGTAGCAGGGCGGGGAACATCACCCAAAAAATAATCCGTCTTGCCAATGGTGCGCCGAAAATGCGCACGGTCAGGTCGGTAGCGAGGAAGATAAAGGGAAAGGAAAATGCGCCCCAAGTGGTAAAGATACTGAAAATTTGAAAGGGGAACTGTACCAGATAGTTGCTGGCGGCAATAATAAAAATATGGAAAAGCACCAGCCAGAAGAGTGCTTTCTTCTGCTGTGCGGCAGTAAATTCGTACATGGGAATCTTTCGGAAGTTTTTCAGACGGCATGAAGCCTTGCGAGACTGTGCAATAGAGAAAGTCTTGCAATAAAAAGGGCGGTTAGGCCGTCTGAATAGGATTATTGTGCATCGTGTTTAAACAGGCGTTTGCGTGCCAAAGCTTCAAACTCTGTGCCTGCTTTGCCGTAGTTGGAAAACGGATGAATGGCGATGCCGCCGCGCGGTGTGAATTCGCCGAATACTTCGATGTATTTCGGATCCATCAGGGCGATGAGGTCTTTCATGATGATGTTGACGCAGTCTTCATGGAAGTCGCCGTGGTTACGGAAGCTGAAGAGATAGAGTTTCAGTGATTTGCTTTCCACCATTTTGATATGGGGGATGTAGCGGATGTAGATAGTGGCAAAGTCGGGCTGGCCGGTCATCGGGCAGAGGCTGGTGAACTCGGGGCAGACGAATTTGACGAAATAGTCGTTGTCGGGATGTTTGTTGTCGAACGCTTCCAAAATTTCAGGCGCGTACTCGCTCGGGTATTGGGTTTTCTGGTTACCCAAAAGGGAGATGCCTTGCAGCTCTTCGTTGTTGCGGGACATGAGGTTTCCTTAGTTTTTTAATGTGGGAGGTTTTCGAACCACGGGGTGCGGATTGTAATATAAATTGCATGGCTTGTGCGGATTTTATAGCGATGAATCAGCAGGATAGGTTTCAGACGGCCTGTTTTGTATTTTATGAAACCTGTTTTCCGCTTTACAATAGCAGCCAATCAACAGGCCGTCTGAAAGTTTTGTATGTCTTTAGCCCAACCCAAACGCATCCTGATCATCAAATTGCGCCATCATGGCGATGTACTTTTGAGCACGCCGGTGGTCGATGCGCTGAAAACTCGTTTCCCCGATTGCGAAATCGATATGCTGGTGTATGCCGGTACGGAGCAGCTGATTGCCGATAATCCGCAGATTGCGCAGATTTTTACCATTGATCGAAATTGGAAGAAGCTGGGCGTATTCAAGCAGTTGGCGTGTGAGAAAAACCTTTTTTCAAAGCTGAAGGCGCGCGATTACGACTGGGCTTTCAACCTGTCCGACCAATGGCGTGCGGCAATAATCGCCAAACTGTGCGCCCGTTGCAGCGTGGGTTTGGACTGCATCAAGCGCGACGGTTTTTGGTGGCGTTTCTGTCATGATTTTATCAACCATGAGCTGGATCCTAGCCATCATATCGTTGAAAACCAGTTGAATATCCTCGCGCCGCTTATCCAGCCGAAAGACGTGGCCGATGCGAAGGTGCGCCTTTGGGTGGCGCAAGATGCAAGGGAAAGCATGCGGCAGAAATTGCGTGAACAGGGTTGGAACGGCGAAGATTATGTGTTGATGCACCCGGGAGCGCGTTGGCATTTTAAATGTTGGGAAGACGGCAAGAATGCCGCCATCGTACAGCTTTTGCTCAACAGCGGACAGAATGTTGTATTGACTGCTTCTCCCGACACTGTCGAACAATACATGCTTCAGGAAATTATAGGCCGTCTGAATATTCCGGAAGGCAGAAAAGTATATGTGTTGTCCGGATGCTTGAGCCTGCGTGAATTGGCGGCGGCCATTGAGGGCGCCAAACTGTTTGTCGGTGTCGATTCCGCACCGATGCACATCGCCGCTGCTTTGGATAAACCGCAAATCGCTTTGTTTGGCGCGTCATGGGTGGATAAATGGCGTCCGTATTCCGAGCAGGCCGAAGTCATTTATGCCGGCGATTATGCCGAATTACCTCACCCCGACAGTATCGATACCAACGATCCGACACGTCTGTTGAAAGCGATTCCGTTGCAGGATGTGTGGGATAGAATTTCTGCCAAATTGGAAGAATTGGAGGCTTAAAACCGCTTACCACGATCCGTTAAACGTTTTAGCTTTGCGCCAAAATGCCCATTTGGAACGGCGGCCGATTTCCAGCGTGCCGCCGTTTTCGCCGTCTGTGGCAATGCACACGGTTTTCAGACGGCCTGAAGCAAGAGCATCCCATAAAGGCGTAAACCAACAGGTTTCCCAGCTTTCCAAAATATCTTTGTATGCCCAAACATCGCCTGTTTGTAAGGTGGAAACCAAGTCGTCCAAAAAGATAAGGCCGTCTGAAACCGTGTTGCCTGTTTCTTGAACCATCTCAAACCAAGTCTTCAAATCATACGGCGCATCGAGTTTGGACGTATCCGAAAAACGCGCCCATGCGCTGTCTGAAGCGACAATATCCGCAGACTGTGTACCGTCCGCATCATTCCACAGCCACAAACCGTTGATTTCCGGCAATCCTTGTTGTTCACGCGCTTGGTTAATCGGATGCGTGTGGAGAAACATTTGGATTTCCGTCTGCATGGCCAACCAAGACACCGCATCTTTGCCGTGCGCCTGACCGTCCATTTCCGGCTGCCCGCACACATCCAAAACACATTCCGCCCCCCAATCTTCAGTCATCGGCATACTGAGCAGCCACATGCTTTCGCAAAGCGACTCGAACTGCCAATCTTTATCTTGATAAAACGCCGACAAATCCGCACATAACTGCTGCGCCTCTTCTTTTTGGATGCCGATAAACTCGCCGCTGATAATGTTGACATGGTGCATGCCCATTTGTTGCCAAACCGGAGAGGCAAAGGCGGCCGCGCGTTTTTGGCTTGTGTGGCGTAAACGTTGCACTTTGGCAATAAGGCTGCCGCTCCACAAATGGCGGCCGTAAAATTCAGACGGCCTGAGTGTTTCTTTGCATAATATGCCGTAACGCAAAAGACGGTTAAAAGCAGGTAAGGCAAGCGCAGGCACGGATTCGTCGGCAAAACGGTTGAGCGAGGGGAGGGCGAGGGTCAGCTTCATAAGCGCAAATAGATAGGAAAACCGTTATTTTACGCGACAAATGATGCGTTTCGGAACCTTGCCCTTACGCCCTGAAAAAGAGCCGTTCAGACGGCCGGTTTGGAAAAAACGGGCTGTCATGCTAAAATGCATGGCGTAAATTTCAGAAAAACAGGGTGTAAATCAACACAATAGCCCTGATAATAACGTCAATCTCAAATACGACCTCATTCATTCCGAATGAAAACCTGATTTTCAGATCGGAAAAAAGACTCAAAGTCCTTTATCCCCAAAACTGTTTAAACCAGCAGGCGGTCGCGGCAGGCCGGATGTGTCGGCATTCTGCAAACCTAAAAAAACAGACCGCCCCATTAAGGATAACGCGTGATTGAAAACAAATATTCCACTCGATTCAAAGCAACCCTCTTAGCGTTTCTGTTGCCGGCTTCAGGCATCATGACCGCATACGCCATTACCGACCCTCAACCAGCACAGACTGATTTCAAAGTCGAGCGTATTTCCGAAGAGCTGCCTGCCGTTTATGTGGAAACCAATACCTATCAATCCAGCTATTGGGCGCAAGAAGCCGTCCAAGCCGGCGACTCTTTGGCAGACGTTTTGACGCGCATGGGTGTCAACCAAGAAGACATCAAGCAAATCATGGCGAAAAACAATGCCAACCTCGACATGAAAAACCTGCGGACCAACCAATCCGTCAACATCCGCATCGATTCTTCAGGCCAAGTGACCGACGTTCAATTCTTTACCGATGAAGAATTGGAGCGCAACTTGGTCGCTTTGGAAAAAGTTAAGGGCAAATGGCGCATCTCCAATGCCGAAATCGACATGAAAACCATGCCGACCCTGCGCTCCGTGCAAATCCGCACTTCCGCCATCGGCGATATGCTCCGTGCCGAAATCCCTTCCGAAGTGTATATCCAGCTCAAAGAAATCTTTGCCGATTCGTTCAATATGAGCGATTTGAAAGAAGGCGATACCGTGCGTCTTTTGTACAACAGCATGTATTTCCGCGGCCAGCAAATGGCGGTTGGCGATATTTTGGCGGCTGAAGTGGTTAAAGACGGCAAAACTTATCAAGCCTATTATTACAGCCAAGGCAAAGGCGACGAAGAAAGCGGTAGCTACTACGACCAAAACGGTAAGTCCCTGCAACAAAAAGAAGGCTTTAATACCGAGCCTGTTGCATACACGCGCATTTCTTCCCCGTTCGGCTACCGTGTTCACCCGGTTCTGCATACCGTCCGTATGCACACCGGTATCGACTATGCCGCGCCGACCGGTACGCCTATTAAGGCTGCTGCCGACGGCGAAGTGATTTTCAAAGGTTGGAAAGGCGGTTACGGCAATACCGTGATGATCCGCCATGCCAACGGTGTGGAAACCCTGTACGGCCATATGAGCGCGTTCAGCCCTGCCGACGGCAGAGTCCGTGCCGGCGAAGTGATTGGTTTCGTGGGTACAACCGGTCGCTCTACCGGTCCGCACCTGCACTACGAAGCACGCGTCAACGGCCAGCCGGTCAACCCGACTACCGTCGCCTTGCCGACGCCGAAATTGACCCCGACCAATATGGCCGCGTTCCGCAAACAGCAAAAAGATGCCAGCACGATGTTGTCTACCATCCGCTCTTTGCCGGTTTCCGTAGCGCAGCTGGATTAATAAGATAAAGGCCGTCTGAATAAGGTTTCTTTCAGACGGCCTTTTCCATTAAAATTGATACCTCAACGCCCACGTTTACTCAGAGAAAACTTATGTCTGCTTATCAGCCCATTATCCAATCCTTGCTTGATACCGACCTGTACAAATTCACCATGCTGCAAGTCGTGTTGCACCAATTCCCGCAAACCCACAGCCTTTACGAATTCCGCTGCCGTAACAAAGAGATGGTGTATCCGCTGGCCGATATTCAAGAAGACTTGGAAAGCGAACTCGACGCCCTGTGCCAGCTGCGCTTTACCCATGACGAACTCGACTATCTGCGCAGCCTGCGCTTTATCAAAAGCGACTTTGTCGATTATCTCGAACTTTTCCAACTCCAACGCCGCTTCGTCCAAGTCAACCCTGACGATCAAGGCCGTCTGAACATCCGCATCGAAGGCCCGATGGTACAGGCGATGTTCTTCGAGATTTTCATTCTTGCCATCGTCAACGAACTCTATTTCCGCCGCTTGGAAACGCCTGCCGTCATCGAAGAGGGTGAGCGCCGTTTGCAGGCCAAAGCGCAACAGCTGAAAGAAATCGCGGCCACTCAAAATCCGAATGATCCGCCGTTCCTTATTTCCGATTTCGGTACGCGCCGCCGCTATACCCTTGCATGGCAGGAACACGTTATCCGTACCTTGCTGGAAGCTGCTCCCGATATCGTGCGCGGTACCAGCAATGTTTATCTGGCCAAAAAAATCGGCATCACACCCATCGGCACCATGGCGCACGAGTTCCTCCAAGCCTTCCAAGCCTTGGACGTACGTTTGCGCAACTTCCAAAAAGCCGCGCTGGAAAGCTGGGTACACGAATACCGCGGCGACCTCGGCATCGCCCTGACCGACGTAGTCGGCATGGATGCCTTCTTGCGCGACTTCGACCTTTACTTCGCCAAACTCTTCGACGGCCTGCGCCACGACAGCGGCGATCCTTATGTTTGGGGCGACAAAGCCTACGAGCATTACAAAAAACTCAAAATCGACAGCCGCACCAAAATGCTGACCTTTTCAGACGGCCTCGATATTGAGCGTTCATGGGCGTTACACCAATACTTCAAAGACCGTTTCAAAACCAGTTTCGGTATCGGTACCAACCTGACCAACGATTTGGGACACACGCCTTTGAACATTGTCTTGAAGCTGGTCGAGTGTAACGGACAATCCGTCGCCAAGCTCTCCGACTCCCCGGGCAAAACCATGACCACCAACAACACCTTCCTCGCTTACCTGCGCCAAGTGTTTGACGTACCGGAGCCGGAAGAGAAAGCTTAAAAACAAAGGCCGTCTGAAATGTTCAGACGGCCTTTTTAATTAATCCATATCGCTTTCAGGCAATTCTGCCGAACCCATGCGGCGTAGGATGATATTGGTTTTGTTGTGCATCCGTTTGCTCTTAGGGTGGTCTGCGTAAAACAGCGGAGCCGGAACGCGTGCCGTGAGTTTGGCCGCTTGTTGGCGGGTGAGGGCGGAGGCAGGTTTCTTGTAGAAATACTGGGACGCCGCTTCCGCGCCGAATACGCCGTAGTGCCATTCGATTGAGTTCAGATACAGCTCGAAAATGCGGTCTTTGTCGGTAACCGCTTCCATCATCGCGGTAATCGCCGCTTCTTCGCCTTTGCGGATGTAGCTGCGGCTTTCGTTGAGAAACAGGTTTTTCGCCAGTTGCTGGCTGATGGTCGAACCGCCGGCTTTAACTTCGCCGCTTTGTTTATTGCGTTTCATGGCGTATTTGATGCCGTTCCAGTCAAAGCCGCTGTGTTCGGCAAAGTTGGCGTCTTCGGAAGCAATCAGGGCTTTTTTGAGGTTGACGGAAATTTGGTCGTAAGGCACCCAGCGGTAATCCAGCTCGACATCGCGGCCTTCTTTTGCAAACTGGCTCATGCGCATGGACATGAAGGCGGTTTTGCTGGGTGCGACGGCGCGGTAGGTAATGATGTTGCCGTACACATAAGCGTTGAAGAAAATGAAAATGCCGATGGGCAGGGCAATCAGCCATTTGATGATGCGGAACATGGTTACAGGGCTTTCATGTATTCGATAACAGGGCGGATATCGGGCGTAAATCCGCGCCAAATATGGTAAGAAGCGGCAGCCTGACCGACCAGCATGCCCAGGCCGTCTGAAACTTCGGCCGCGCCGTTGCTTTGGGCAAAGTTCAAAAACGCCTGCGCCGCTTCGCCGTAAACCATATCGTAGGCAAGGCGGCAGCCGCGGAAAATTTCAGGTCTGACGGCAGGAAGCTGACCGCTCAAGCCGCCGGACGTGCCGTTGATGATGATATCAAAACCGCCGTTCAAATCTGCCATCGGGACGGCTTCAATGCCGAAAAGCCGCGCCAATTCCTCGGCTTTGGCATGGGTACGGTTGGCAATGACGATACGGGCAGGGCGGTGTTTTTTCAAAACCGGAATCACGCCGCGCACCGCGCCACCTGCGCCCAAAAGCAAAATGGTTTTGCCCTCGATGGCAATATTTTTGACCTGCGTGATGTCGTTGGCCAAACCGATACCGTCGGTATTGTCGCCGCGTATTCTACCGTCTTCCAACCACACCAGCGTATTGACCGCGCCGGCAGCCAAGGCGCGGTCGGAATGTTCGTCCGCCAGCGCAAAAGCTTCCTGCTTGAACGGAACAGTTACATTCGCACCTCGCCCGCCCTCGGCACGAAACGCCGCAACAGCCTCGGCAAAACCGCCGATTTCGGCACAAATGCGCTCATATTCGATGGCCGCGCCTTCTTGAAGTGCGAATTGCTGATGGATTTGCGGCGATTTACTGTGTGCAACGGGGTTGCCGAAAACGGCGTAACGCGGAGTGTTGTTCATAAAACGGGTCTGAGAAAACAAAAGAAAAGAGTGCTTATTATAGCGGTCTTTATGTTAAGAAAGCGTAATGTAAAATTGTTGACAATTAAACAGTCTGAAACTATATTTCATTGCGTAAAAACGGGTGCCCTGATGTATTTCAGACGGCCTTACCGTGGTAGAATAACAACTTAAACCCATTCCCTCAGGAGCTGAAGATGTCCATCAAAGACGCTGTAAAACTGATTGAAGAAAGCGAAGCCCGCTTCGTAGATTTGCGCTTTACCGATACCAAAGGCAAGCAGCACCACTTTACCATCCCCGCCCGCATCGTTCTCGACGATCCCGAAGAATGGTTCGAAAACGGTCAAGCGTTTGACGGTTCGTCCATCGGCGGTTGGAAAGGTATTCAGGCTTCAGATATGCAGTTGCGTCCCGATGCATCTACAGCCTTTGTTGATCCTTTCTACGACGATACCACCGTTGTCTTTACCTGTGATGTCATCGATCCGGCCGACGGCCAAGGCTATGACCGCGACCCTCGCTCTATCGCACGCCGCGCCGAAGCCTATTTGAAATCTTCCGGTATCGGCGACACCGCCTATTTCGGCCCTGAGCCTGAATTCTTCGTTTTTGACGGCGTAGAGTTCGAAACCGACATGCACAAAACCCGTTACGAAATCACTTCCGAAAGCGGTGCATGGTCAAGCGGCCTGCACATGGACGGTCAAAATACCGGCCATCGCCCGACTGTCAAAGGCGGTTACGCACCTGTTGCGCCGATTGACTGCGGCCAGGACCTGCGTTCTGCCATGGTCAATGTTTTGGAAGAACTCGGCATCGAAGTGGAAGTCCATCACGCCGAAGTTGGCACCGGCAGCCAAATGGAAATCGGTACCCGTTTCGCCACTCTGGTTAAACGTGCCGACCAAACCCAAGACATGAAATACGTGATTCAAAACGTTGCCCACAACTTCGGCAAAACCGCCACCTTCATGCCTAAACCGATTATGGGCGACAATGGCAGCGGTATGCACGTTCACCAATCCATTTGGAAAGACGGTCAAAACTTGTTCTCAGGCGACGGCTATGCCGGTTTGTCCGATACCGCTCTTTATTACATCGGCGGCATCATCAAACACGCCAAAGCCCTGAACGCGATTACCAATCCGTCCACCAACTCCTACAAACGCCTCGTGCCGCATTTTGAAGCGCCGACCAAACTGGCATATTCCGCCAAAAACCGTTCCGCTTCCATCCGCATTCCGTCTGTGAACAGCAGCAAAGCACGCCGTATTGAAGCGCGTTTCCCTGATCCGACCGCCAACCCATACTTGGCGTTCGCCGCTTTGTTGATGGCCGGTTTGGACGGTATTCAAAACAAAATCCATCCGGGTGACCCTGCCGATAAAAACCTGTACGACCTGCCGCCGGAAGAAGATGCATTGGTGCCTACCGTTTGCGCTTCTTTGGAAGAAGCACTGGCCACCCTCAAAGCCGACCACGAATTCCTCCTGCGCGGCGGCGTGTTCAGCAAAGACTGGATCGACAGCTACATCGCCTTCAAAGAAGAAGATGTCCGCCGTATCCGCATGGCGCCGCACCCGCTGGAATTTGAAATGTATTACAGCCTGTAAAACAGCTGAAACATTTTAAATAGGAAATCAAAGGCCGTCTGAAACTGGATTTGAAGTTTCAGACGGCCTTTAGATTTGAATTGGCTAGGGTATTCTGATTTGCCATAATAGCGAGAAGCAATGAATCATGCTGTTTGAAAGTCTTTATGGAATCGGTACTGCGTGTTAAATTTCAGCATGACAGGCCTTTTATTAAAGATATTCGCCATTATTTTATAGTGAACCAGTCTTCAAATTTAATCCGCAAGGTAAAGGCATTACTTGGGAAGAGCTGAAAGAGTCTTTCGATTCGGATAAGACAGAAGAAGATTAAAGCCTCGGGCCGTCTGAAAGGATATTTTCTGTTTTCAGACGGCATGTTTGATAAGGAAAACCATGTTTGCAAATTTTGATTTAGGCATATTTCTGCTGGCAGTATTGCCCGTGTTGTTGGCCATTACCGTGCGAGAAGTGGCACGCGGTTATACGGCGCGTTATTGGGGCGACCATACCGGCGAGCAGCTTGGGCGTTTGACGCTCAATCCGCTGCCGCACATTGACCCTGTCGGTACGATTGTCGTGCCGTTGGTGTGTCTGATGATAGGCAGTTTTCTGTTCGGCTGGGCGCGTCCCATGCCCATCGATTCGCGCAATTTCCGCGATCCGCGCCGCGCGTGGCGTTGGGTGTCGATTTCAGGTCCGATTGCCAATCTGATTTTGGCGTTCTTTTGGGGCTTTGTCGTCGTATTTTCTGCATATGTGCCTGAGTCTTATCAAGCGCCATTGGTGCAGATGGCCGGTTACGGCGTGATGGTGAACTCGATTTGGGTCGCATTCAGCCTGATTCCGATTTTGCCTTGGGATGGCGGTATTTTTATCGATACCTTTCTCAACGCCAAACAGTCCATGCAGTTCCGTAAAATCGAGCCATACGGCACATGGATTATCCTGATCCTGTTGTTTACCGGCCTGCTGGCCAAACTGATTTGGCCGATTATTGCCATGATTCAGGCCGCAGTGCAGATGGTTGTCATGCTGTTTATTTAAATGTTTTGGCTGAAAAGGCCGTCTGAAACTCAGTTTCAGACGGCCTTTTTCATTGTGCAACATGTAAATACGATTGGAAAATTTGCTTAAAAATTGTACAATTTCAGCCCTTCCAATTTGGCGCACACATCATGCACATCGGCGGCTATTTCATTGACAACCCCATCGCACTCGCCCCCATGGCAGGCATTACGGACAAACCGTTCCGCCGGATTTGCCGCGAGTTTGGCGCAGGGTGGGCGGTATGTGAAATGCTGACCAGCGATCCGAGCTTGCGCCATACCAAAAAAACCTTGCGCCGCAGCGATTTTGAAGGCGAGGGCGGAGTGGTGGCCGTGCAGATTGCCGGCAGCGATCCACAGCAGATGGCAGAAGCTGCGCGGTATAACGTCAGCCTCGGGGCGCAGGTGATTGATATAAACATGGGCTGTCCGGCCAAAAAAGTCTGCAATGTGCAGGCAGGCAGCGCATTGATGCAAAACGAGCCCTTGGTTGCCGAGATCTTGAAAGCCGTTGTAAATGCGGTGGACGTACCCGTTACCCTCAAAACCCGTTTGGGCTGGCATGACGAACATCAAAACTTGCCGACCATCGCCAAAATTGCCGAAGAATCAGGCATCTCAGCCCTTGCCATCCACGGACGTACACGCACGCAGATGTACAAAGGCGAAGCACGTTACGAACTGATTGCCGAAACCAAAGGCCGTCTGAACATCCCCGTTTGGGTCAACGGCGATATTACTTCGCCACAAAAAGCCGCCGCCGTCCTCAAACAAACCTCCGCCGACGGCATCATGATAGGGCGCGGCGCACAAGGCAGGCCGTGGCTCTTTCGTGATTTAAAACATTACGCCGAACACGGCGTTTTGCCGCCGGCCTTAAGCTTGGCAGAATGCAACGCCACCATTTTGAACCACATCCGCGCCATGCATGAATTTTATGGCGAAGTTGCCGGCGTACGCATCGCCCGCAAACACATCGGCTGGTATATCGACGAAATGCCCGACGGCGAACAAACACGCCGGGACATTAACCGCTTGGACAGCGCCGTAGCACAATACGATATCCTTGCCGCCTATCTTGAGACGCTTTCAGAAAAAACCGACCGTTGGGTATGCCACTATCGGGAAGGCTGAAGAGTTTCAGACGGCCTCATCATTTAAAAACAAATCTAAAGAAAGACATGACGATGAATCAAACGACGACTGACATTGCGCAATGTATTGAACAAAACTTACGACAATACTTCAAAGACTTGGATGGTACGGAACCTTGCGGTGTGTATGATATGGTATTGCATCAAGTGGAAAAGCCGATGCTTGCCTGCGTGATGGAGCAATGCGGCGGAAACCAGTCTAAAGCGGCCGTTATTTTGGGTTTGAACCGCAATACCCTGCGTAAAAAATTACAACAGCACGGTATGCTGTAATACGGCAGGGCAATCCGTCCTGACGGTCGAAGAAGAAATAACAATGCAAAATCCGAATAAATTAAATATCCATTTCATCTTGCACGAGGCATTTGAAGTGCCGGGAGCATATTTGAAATGGGCGCAATGGCGCGGACATAACATCAGTACAACCAAAGTGTACGAAAGGGAAACCCTGCCTGACAATGTGGACGATATAGATTTTTTGATTGTGATGGGCGGGCCGCAATCGCCTGATGAAGACAGGCAGGCATTCCCGTATTACGACCCCCAATCCGAGCTGCGCCTGATGCGTCAGGCGATGGCGGCGGATAAATATATTGTCGGCGTGTGTTTGGGTGCGCAGCTTTTATCCGTTGCCTACGGCGCGCGCCACACACGTAGCCCTGAGCGTGAAATCGGCATTTATCCGATTGAGCTGACGGCGGAAGGTTTGGCGGATGCCCATGTTTCCCTGTTGGGCAAAACCCTGAATACCGGCCATTGGCACGGCGATATGCCCGGTTTGACGGATAAGGCGGTTGTGTTGGCAACCAGCAAAGGCTGTCCGCGCCAGATTATCCGTTTTGCGCCCAAACATTATGCCTTCCAGGCCCATTTGGAGTTTGACCGTGAAGCCGTCGGGCTGCTGATTGCGGCGGACGGACGCGAAAATGTGGCCGAACAAAGCCAAGCCCAAACTTATGTCCAGCATCCGGATAAAATCGAAGCGGCGGATTTCAGTGAAATGAATGCCAAACTCTTCGACTTTTTGGATTCTCTGACGCAGACAAAATAAAAAAGGCCAACCCTCCAGGCCGTCTGAATAATAAATATAGAGAAGAAACGATTAACCCTTTTTAAAAGGTCGGACCATGTTCTATCAAATACTTGCCCTGCTGATTTGGGGCAGCTCTTTTATCGCTGCCAAGTATTCTTACGAGATGATCGACCCTGCGTTGATGGTTGAGGCACGGTTGTTGATTGCCGCGTTGATGGTACTGCCGTCGTGCCGCCGTCATTTGGGTAGGATTCCGCGGAGCGAGTGGAGGCCGTTGTTGTGGATTTCCTTTGTCAACTACGTTGTCGTTTTGATGCTTCAGTTTATCGGTTTGAAATACACGTCTGCCGCCAGCGCGGTTACCATGGTGGGGTTGGAGCCTTTGCTGGTGGTTTTTGTCGGTCATTTCTTTTTCAACGACAAAGCGAAAATTTACCACTGGATTTGCGGTGCGGCGGCGTTTGCCGGCGTGGGCATGATGGTAATGGGCGGTGCAGAAGAGGGCGGTACGATTGACTGGTTCGGCTGTCTGCTGATTTTGCTTGCGGGATTGGGTTTTGCAGGCGTGATACGTCCGAGCCAGCAGATGGTTGCCCGTATCGGTGCGCCTGCATTTACCGCGGCTTCCATGGCTATGGCGGCGGTGTTGTGTCTGCCGTTTTCGCTGGTGTTGGCAGACAGTTATCAAATCAACTGGTCATGGGGCGGTACGCTGTCGATTTTGTATATGGGGATCGGTTGCAGCTGGCTTGCCTATCTGTTGTGGAACAAAGGCATGAATAAAGTCCCTGCCAACGTCTCCGGCCTGCTGATTTCGCTTGAGCCTGTCATTGGCGTTATCATGGCGGTGTTAATTTTGGGCGAACATTTAAGTGCTATGTCTGCGATGGGCATTACCGTCGTTATTGCGTCCACTTTTGTCGCCGGTATGCTGGCGCGTGTCAGCAACAAACACAAAAAGGCCGTCTGAAAATGGTTTCAGACGGCCTGAAGTAAGCAGTATCTTTTTTCAATAAACATTTTGGGAAAATTTCTATGAAACGTATTATCTCCCTGCTTTTGCTTGCCTGCCCTATCTTGGCGTCGGCTGCACCCGATAACGACAAAGCCGCCGTACAGGCAGTCATTGCCAAGTATTACAACCGACCGCTTGCCGCGCACAAATGCCAGCTCGCCAAGCCGCCGAAAGACAGTGAGACAGCATCTGACAATATTATGTATTGCATGAAACCCGTTGCCGACCATACCGTAACACGCAACGGCAAAGCCGCGCGCTATGTGTTGTACACAGGTTTTGCCTACGATATGGAACAAAAAGTAAAACAGGACGCCCATGCTTCTTCCGGTCTGGCAGAATTGTTTGTTTTGGAGAAAGCAGACGGCAAGTGGGCAATCAAACAGCACGGAAAAGATAAAATCGGCGCATGGGGCGAGCCGCCGGAGAATAAGGAGTGGAAGTTTGTTCAGGTGGGTGCGCAAAACTGGGGCTATGTTGCCGAATCAAGTTATACAGGCCAAGGCGACACGACGACTTCGCAAAATTTCCTGTTTACCGATGATAGCAACCTCATCCGCAACAGTGTCATGATCAGCGGTAACGATAACGGCGCATATTTTGGCGACTGCGATGAATATAAAGGGCGTGAAAAACGGAGCTGTGAAGACAGATATACCAGCCTGGAAGCCAAAATTGCTTTTGACAAAAGCCGTCCTGCCGTATCCGGCGTATGGGCGTTGGCTGCAAAACTCAGCGGAGTATCAGGAAAGAAAAAATATAAAAATCAAAAATATGTAATTCCATACAACGGCAAAACCCACATCGCCCCCAAAAACTATCCCTTAGGCGGACAATAGTTCCCTTAAAAAACGCTTTGATCAAACCATTACTACCTCAAGTCAAATCCCGTGAAAGACACTCATAAACTCTGGGTCGCACTCATCATTACCGGCATCATCGGCGGCATGGTCGGCATTGTATTAACCGAAATCATGCACACAATTCAACATCTTGCCTACGGTTACGGTTCAGACGGCCTATACGTTTCATTCCGAGAGGGCGTATCGCAGGCAAGTCCGGAGCGACGTATCGGCGTGATGGCCTTTTGCGGCGTGGTGGTCGGCTTGGGGTGGTGGTTGCTCAAACGCTACGGTAGGCCGCAACCGAGCATTAAAGCCGTGGTTAAAAATCCGCTCGCCGGTTTTCCGTTTTTTGAAACCGTCAGCCATGCCCTGTTGCAAATCATTACCGTCGGGCTTGGCTCGCCGCTCGGTCGCGAAGTTGCGCCGCGCGAAATGACCGCCGCCTTTGCTTCAGTAGGCGTCAACCGTTTCGGGCTGAGCGAAGACGACGCAAGGCTGGTCATCGCGTGCGCCTCAGGTGCAGGTTTGGCGGCCGTGTATAACGTGCCGCTCGCCTCCACACTTTTCATCCTCGAAGCCATGCTGGGCGTATGGACGCAGCAAGCCGTCGCCGCCGCATTACTGACTTCCGTTATCGCCACCGCCGTCGCGCGCATTGGCTTGGGCGACGTGCAGCAATATCATCCGACCAACCTTTCCATCAACACATCATTACTTTGGTTTTCCGCCATCATCGGCCCAGTACTGGGCGCAACCGCCGTCTTTTTCCAGCGCACCGCCCAAAAGTTCCCCTTCATCAAGCGCGACAACATTAAAATCATTCCCTTGGCCGTCTGTATGTTTGCACTCATTGGCGCGATTTCCGTTTGGTTTCCCGAAATTTTGGGCAACGGCAAAGCAGGCAACCAACTGACCTTTGGCGGATTGACCGACTGGCAACACAGCCTTGAGCTGACCGCCGTCAAATGGCTGGTCGTCTTGATGGCGCTGGCGGCAGGCGCATACGGCGGCCTGATTACCCCGTCTATGATGCTCGGCAGTACCATCGCCTTTGCCGCTGCCGCCGCGTGGAATGTTTTCTTTCCCACCATGTCCTCCGAAAGCGCGGCCGTTGTCGGCGCCGCCGTTTTCCTCGGTGTTTCCCTCAAAATGCCCCTGACAGCCATAGCCTTTATTTTGGAGCTTACCTACGCCCCCGTTGCCTTACTCATGCCATTATGTGCAGGCATGGCAGGCGCAGTATGGGTGGCAAAGAAAATGGGATTTAAATAGGCAAAAGCAAAAGGCCGTCTGAAACCAAGTTTCAGACGGCCTTTTACAATAAAATTGTCAACAATATCTATAAAAACCTACTGCCAAAAAGGCGAAAATAGCGGATAATACCGCCCTGAAAATTCATCCCATACTGATTAAACCTTCAACAAAGGAAATCCCATGTCTTCCATCAAACGCGCCCTGATTAGCCTATCCGACAAGACAGGCGCAGTCGAATTTGCCCAAACCCTGACCAAGCTCGGTGTTGAAATCCTCTCTACCGGCGGTACAGCAAAGCTCTTGGCTGATGCAGGCGTTCCCGTTATCGAAGTTGCCGACTATACCGGTTTTCCCGAAATGCTCGACGGCCGCGTGAAAACCCTGCATCCGAAAATTCACGGCGGTATTTTGGGGCGGCGCGATTTGGACGAACACGTCGCCAAGATGGAAGAACACGGCATCGGCAATATCGACCTCGTGTGCGTCAACCTCTACCCCTTCGCCGCCACCATTGCCAAACCAAACTGCACACTGGAAGACGCGATTGAAAACATCGACATCGGCGGCCCGACCATGGTGCGCTCTGCCGCGAAAAACTGGAAACACGTCGCCATCGTTACCGATACCGCCGATTTCCCTGCCATCGCCGCCGAACTCGAAGCCAACAACGGCGCATTGAGCGACAAAACCCGTTTCAACCTCTCACGCAAAGCATTCAGCCATACCGCCCAATACGACGGCATGATTTCCAACTACCTGACCTCGCTTTCAGACGACGTCTTAAGCGGCCAGCCCCAAATCGGCGAATTTCCGAGCCAGTTCAACCAAAGCTGGATTAAAGTGCAAGACATGCGCTACGGCGAAAACCCGCATCAACGCGCCGCGTTCTACCGCGATATTTACCCCGCCGCAGGCAGCCTTTCCGCCTACAAACAGCTGCAAGGCAAAGAATTGTCTTACAACAACATCGCCGATGCCGATGCAGCATGGGAAGCCGTCAAATCCTTTGACGCGCCGGCCTGCGTGATCGTGAAACACGCCAATCCGTGCGGCGTAGCCATCGCCTCCAATACCCTGGATGCCTACAAACTAGCCTACGCTACCGACACCACCAGCGCATTCGGCGGCATCATCGCCTTCAACCGCGAAGTGGACGGCGAAACCGTCAAACAAATTACCGACAACCAATTTATGGAAGTCCTCATGGCGCCGAAGTTCACCGCCGAAGCCCTCGAAATCGCCGCCGCCAAGAAAAACGTGCGCGTATTGGAAGTGCCGCTCGAAGCAGGTGCCAACCGCTTTGAACTCAAACGCGTTGGCGGCGGACTGTTGGTACAAACCCCCGATATCCACCGACTTAACCGCGCCGATTTAAAAGTCGTCTCCAAACGCCAACCGACCGAGCAAGAATGGAACGACCTGATGTTCGTATGGAACGTCGCAAAATACGTCAAATCCAACGCCATCGTCTTCGGCAAAGGTGGCCAAATCTACGGCATCGGCGCAGGCCAAATGAGCCGCGTGGACAGCACCCGCATCGCCGCCCGCAAAGCGCAAGATGCTAATCTCGACCTCAACGGCGCATGTGCCGCTTCCGATGCCTTCTTCCCATTCCGCGACGGCGTAGATGTCATTGCCGAGCAGGGCATCAAAGCCATCATCCATCCCGCAGGCTCCATGCGCGACCAAGAAGTCTTTGACGCAGCGGACGAACACGGCATCGCCATGGTCGTCACCGGCATCCGCCATTTCCGCCACTAATTAAGCTGATATAAAATAAAGGCCGTCTGAAAACAAAGTTTCAATATCATGAAACCCGTTTTCAGACGGCCTTCTTCAATCATCAAATAATTTAGCGGCCTAACTGTAAATCAGGATAAAGCAACCAAGCCCCAGCCCGTCCGATTCATGCAGCAACACAACGCCACACAAGTCTAAAACCAACCCACTCAGAGAAAAAACATGAAACACATCCTCCTCATTCTCACCCTCGCCACACTCACCGCCTGCGCCTCCAGCCATACCGGCGGCTACGGCTATGCCGGCAACAACGGCGCCTCCGCAGGCGTGACCCAGACATTCCGTTGGTAAGGCCGTCTGAAAAACAACATAGTTTTCTACGATAGAGAACAAACAAATCCCAAACGTAAAGGCAAGTTTTACACTTGCCTTTTTTAACGCTGTCCATCGGCTCAATAGCGCATAAATTCGTGTCATTTGCCCGCTGTTTGCTATGTTAGAAAACGTCAAAGGCCGTCTGAAAACAGGAGATATAAACCCATCACACGGTTTAAACCGATCTTCGATACAAATCTCATTAATTCTCTAAATAAAAGCTGACATCTAAATCTATCACTAAAATAACTATCCTGTTAACATATTATTTAGCAATCATTATTGTTTAAAAATTTCAATAAAAATCATATAATTATTAAAAGCGTTTAAAAAAAGCAACAAGTAAATCTAACCAGCATGACCGTTGAGGGCGAAAAAATAACACTTTATCGGAAGAGTTGATTTGTAAAACCAAACGCATATAAAATTTGGACAAGGATTCCGAATGCATTGAAAGAAGCTGACAAAAAGTGACTTGTTAAGAAACAAGCTGACAAAAAACGGCACATCGTTTCCCAAACTTCACAAGCTTCCCAAAATGTATCAGCATAAAATCCCTTAAAACAGGAATTTAGCTGCCATTCGGCCGAGTGGAAACTTTTGGCACGGGAATTGCATACAAGAGGTTACGACGTAAAACCGCATAAAGGGGAGACTCTGAAGTGCGGCATATGTATGGGCAAGCGGTTTGTCGCCGAGCAAACGTCCCAAAAGAAATCAAACCCCTTACAGGAAAATCGATATGAATAAAGTCTTTAAAGTCATTTGGAACCACGCGACCCAGACATGGACCGCGGTTTCCGAAATCAGCCATGCACACGGCAAAAAATCCGCTTCCGACAAGCGTAAAGCCGTAGCTGCTGCAGTAGTTGCAGCAGGTGCTTTGATGGCTGCAGAAAGTGCTTCTGCTGCTGATCGTACAGTAGTTTTGGAGAATAACCGTACGGCAATTAGCCCTGTTGCTGGTGAAAGCTATAAAGCTGCTAATGCAGTTTCTTCATTTGCTGTCGCTATCGGTGTAGATGCTCATGCAGATAGCGGTATTCCAGATGGTACGATTGATCAGGCTACAGGTAAGCCTAAGACATCAGGCTCTGTTGCAATTGGTTTGCATGCGCAAGTTAAGCCTGATACAGGTGGGACTGCATTGTCAGGTGTTGCGATCGGTGATCATGCAACAGCTACAAAAGATTCAGCGTTGGCAATTGGTGCTTACAATAGTGCGACTGGCTCTAGTTCTACTGCTATCGGTAAATCATCAAGTGCAACCAACAATAATGCAATTGCTGTAGGTACTCAAGCAAAAGCTACAGCTGATAACGCGATCAGTGCTGGTGCATATAATGAAGCCTCAGGTG
>NZ_JAPWBC010000007.1:0-138289 GCF_041433255.1 Neisseria sp. 20925_1_37
GCCGTCTGAAAGGCCTGAAGCGATTCAGGAAGCGTGTAGATGGGCTGCATGGCGTAACCTTCCAAGATAAGAAATTTAATTTTAAATCAGAAAGTAAAAGGTAATGAAGCAAAAAATAAAAGTTTGGGACGCACCTACGCGCCTGTTCCATTGGCTCTTGGTGTTATTGATGGGTTTTATGTGGTACAGCGCCACCCAAGGCGGCGATATGCTGGTATGGCACTTGCGCGGCGGCTTGTTGATGCTGGCATTGGTGGTTTTCCGCTTGTGCTGGGGGATATGGGGCAGCGATACGGCAAAATTCAGCCGATTTGTGCGACCGTTTCCCGAAATCCGTCGCTACACGCAAGGCCAAATGTCTGAAGACGAATTGGTCGGCCACAATCCTTTGGGCGCGCTGATGGTCATTGCTTTATTGGCCGCCTTGGTTTTTCAGACGGCCACAGGCTTATTTGCCGCCGATGAAAATACGTTTACCAATCCTGGCTTTTTGAATCATTTGGTCAGCGAACATACCGGTACGCTGGCACGAAAAATCCATGTCAATTTTTTTAATGTCTTGGCTGTTTTGGCGGGCGTACATATCGCGGCCGTTTTGCTGTACCGCTTTGTGAAAAAACAGGATTTGATTACGCCGATGATTAACGGCTTTAAAACCATTGATGCCCAACAGCCTAAATTGGCAGGAATGGGACAACTGCTTGCCGCTTTGTTGGTGGTGATTGCGGTAGTGTGCGCAGTATGGATGTTGCGCGGCTAGTATTGAAGGGTTTTATGCAGAATTTGATATTTTTAAAAGCATGTTGAATATTGATAAGAATATAGTTAATTATATGATTATCACAAAGAGAAAGTTGCTTAAACTTGTGTCTTTTTATCTTCAATTATCTATGAAAATATAAAATTCAATTGCCAACTTCATAAAAATAATATAAAGTGAGTGGACTTAATACAATCTAACTCATTTTTGGTAAATAAGTGAATCTGTTATGTTGAATAAAACCATTTTGATGTCCCTCTTGTTGGCTGCTTTAACAGGCTGTGTTACCTACGGTGATCAACGTTTCTATCCTTCCCAAGAGCAAGAAGCTGCGATGCAGGCTAATTCTCGTAGAGTACAGGATGACGAACGTGTTGAGCGTGCTGAGCGCCGTCGTGAACGTCGTGAAGAAATGATGGATGAAGCTGATGCTATCAAACGTGCCTACGGCGATCGCAAAGTATATATCCTCCACTAACTTATGATTTAACGTAATTATTATTTCTTAGGTAAAAAATATGAAAAAAACAATTGCTGTCCTGCTTTTATCCTCTATGGTAGTAACTGGTTGTGCTACCCAAGGAAACTCTGTTGGTGATATGGCAATCGGTGATGATTCCGCAGCCATCAAAGCCGGTCGTAATCGTGCTTCTGCACAATTGTCTCGTGCCGAGTTGGAGCAACATCGTCGTCAACGTGCTAACGTTTCTGAAGAATTGGCACTTGAGCGTGAGAAACGCGCCAACAAACGTGACCAAGTTAATGGAGCAATGGGTACCGCAGCTGGGGCTGTTGGTTTAGTCGGTAGTATTGCTGGTACTGCTGCATTGCTTAAAGCATGGTTCTAATTTAATAGAACTTATAAAACGGCCAATTGTGTATTGGCCGTTTTTATTTTTCTATATAAACAATTATGACCTTTATCTTAACTTTTACATTGGAAAACATCGATCCGCGTTGCGGTAAGGTGGATTACATTCAAACAGGCGGACGCGAGATTCAAACCGATTATGTGGTCAGCAATAACTTTGCTTTTGGCGGTGTCAATACTTCGCTGGTGTTCAAACGTTGGCAAGAATAATCATTGCTTGATGTTATGATTAAAGGCCGTCTGAAACTTATCTTGAGTTTCAGACGGCCTTTATTTTATGCACTTTTGGATTTTATTCGTTTGTTTTCTTCTGATTTAAATCCACCAGCCTTGTTCCGGCCAAGAAGTCGTAGAGGAATTGGCGGTCGGAATGGAATAGGGCGAAACCCCATGGCAGGATAAGCCAAATGAGCGCTGCGCCGAATGCGCCTTTGGGAGGGATATTGAGCAGATGGCGCAATCCGGCGTAGGCAAACAGGGGAATGAAGACAATAAAAATACTGGCCCAAATAAAGCGCAGGCGCAGCTGCGGCAGGGGCGGCTGGGTATCGTTTTTATCGGCTAAACCGATTTTCCATGTCTGCATGGCGAGGGTTTGGCCTTTTTTGTGCCAGTTGGCACGGAAGTAGAGCCACCATGCGTAGAACAGAATCAGACAGGTTGCCAGCATGGACAGGCGCGTGGAAACGGGATTGAGAAAGATGGCGACAATACCGGCTGCAAGGGCGGCAATGCTGGTCACGGCGCCGGTCAGCAGAAGTTCGTAAACCAGTGCGGCGAGGCGGCGTTTGAGTGGGGCGGTAGGAAGACGGGTCATAATGCGATGGAAACGGAAATGGGTTTGATGGAAATAAAAACAGGCCGTCTGAAACGGGATAGGATGTTCAGACGGCCTGTTACTGTCGGGATTAGCGATGTGGACGTTTTTGACCGCGTGCCTGTTGGGCAGCCATTTGGTTCATTTCCTGACGGGTCGGACGTTTTTTGAAGATGGCGTGCGCTTCGTCAACGGAACATTTTTGTGACAGGCAAACCAAGGTAATTGCGTCTTTTTGATGTTGGCCGCCGCTGTGGTACATGCGGCGCAGGTTAGCTTCGTTGATACGGCCTTTTTCCGGATCGATGTCGAATTTTTTCAGGCGCTCGAGGAATTGGCGTTGCTGACGGCGTGAAGTCCAAACGAAACCGCCTGCGGCAGCGGCCACGATGATGACGGCCAACAGGATGGCCAGCGGCCATGAATCGACGATCAGAACGATGATGAGGCTTAATACGGCAGTGGTCAGCAGGGCCAGACCGCCGATGCGAAGTTTGGTTTTATTATCCATATGGTTGGTGTTTCCTTGTTTTTTGCTGGAAGAGGCCGTCTGAAATGCGAAGTTCAGACGGCCTGAATTTAATGTTTACGCTATTTTACAGTATTTTCTGTTTTTGGGGCGTATTGCGTGCAAGTTTCTTGACGCGTGGCAACGGTTTTCAGGCTGCCAGCGAAGTGACGAGCTGTTTGAACTCAGTCCATGCATCGCCTTCTTCCGCGCCTTTGATGATGCGGTCGATTTTAGCGCAGGTTTTGAGCGCGTCGAGCAGGCGGTTGATGGAAATGCGTTTGGCCGCCATCGGTGCAAGAGTCTGCTTGTCGCCCCATAAACGCAGGCTGTTGCGCAGGCTTTGGATGTTTTGGCCTTGCTTGAGTGCGGCAGTGAGTCGGATTAGGGTACGGATGTCTTCTGCAACTGCCCACAACAGCAAAACCGGCTCTTCGCCTTCTTCTTCCAAGCCGTCCAGCAAACGGGAAACGCGCAGGGCATCGCCTTTCATCCATGCGCCTGCTAGTTGGAATACATCGAAGCGGGCGACGGTGGCAACCGCGGCCTCCGCGTCGGCAATATTGATCAAATGGCCTTGGGGATGGAGCAGGGTGAGTTTTTCGATTTCCTGACGGGCGGCCAAGAGATTGCCTTCGACACGCTGGGCAAAAAGGGCGAGTGCTTCAGGTTCGATGTCCAAACCCTGCTGTTTCAGACGGCCCTGTATCCATTGCGGCAAAGCATGTGGCGCAACGGCTTTGGCTTCTAAGACGATGCCTTTGCCTGCCAATGCGGAAAACCATTTAGACTGGATTTGCGCTTTTTCAAGCTTGGGTAGGAGGATGAGCGTAACCGTATCTTCGGGTAGGAGTTCGGCGAAGGTTTGCAGGGCATCGCCTCCGTTTTTGCCGGGTTTGCCGTTGGGAATGTGGATTTCCAGCAGTTTCAAATCTGCAAACAAACCTGCGCTGCCGGCACTTTGCAACAGCTCGTTCCAGTCAAAATTGTTTTCGGCGGTATAGACTTCGCGGTTGAGATAACCTTGTTTTTTTGCGGCTGCGCGCAGCGTATCCAAAGCCTCGATGCGCAACAAATCCTCTTCGCCGTGAATAATGTACAACGGTTTAAGCGGCGTATCGGGGCGCAGGCTCTCAATGGGCGCGGCAGCCATTATTGCGCCTTTAGGAAAGTCAGGCGGCGGACGATTTGATCTGCTGCGTCGATACGCATTTCAGACCAAATGCTTTCTTCCTCTTCCTGTTTGCCCAAAGCTTCGCTGTCGGTGTAATTCATGGTGCGGTGAACTTTAACTTCCATCGGTTCGCCAACCGGCTTGCCGCTGCGGAAGGCTTGGGTTTTGACGGTCATGTCCAGCAGGTATTCGTTGATCACGGCGGCACGGGTGATGGTGTAGATGTCGCGGCGTTGTTGAAAGTCGACAACGCGCAGGGTGATTTGTGATTCGGCTTCGCTAACCGGATGCCCGTCGGCACGGCGTAAGGCATTTTCCAGCGCTTTTTGCATGACGGCTCCGCCTTCTACATGCCAGTTTTGATAAGGCAGTGGCTGCGAAGTTACGCCAGTGCCTTTCAGGTGGAAACCGCAAGAGGCAAGCAATAGGGCGAGTGCAGGCAATAGGATTTTTTTCATTGGATATTCCTTCGTTGAAACCGGTTACGGTATCGTCGGATTATAACGAATAATGTTTAGGCCGTCTGAAACCGTAAACGGAAAGTCTTTCAGACGGCCTTGTCTTTGATGGCGAAAATCTTATTTTTCCAACCAAATCAGGCTGACCATGCGGCCGGTTTGTCCGTCGCGGCGATAGGAGAAGAAAGTATCGCGTTCCAAGACGGTGCAATGGGTGCCGCCATAAATCATGTTCACGCCCTCGCGGTGCAGAACCATGCGCGCCAAAGCGTAAATGTCGGCAAGGTATTTGCCGCCGCCGATGTCTTCAAACGCATCGGCAGCTTCCGGCATGGGTGTGCAAAACGCATCAAATACATCTTGCCCCACTTCAAACGCATCAGGGCCGATGGCAGGGGCGAGATAGGCCATGATTTCCAGCGGCTCGACATTCATTGCTGCAATGGTGTTTTGCAAAACGCCACCGGCCAAACCGCGCCAACCTGCATGGGCTGCTGCAACCACCGTCCCTGCTTTGTCGCAAAACAAGACAGGCAGGCAATCGGCAGTCATAGAAGCACAGGCGACCGTCCCCGTCGTATCAACCGAGGCATCGGCGTCGGGCGTATTGCCTAACGCTTCGGCGGCATTTACAACAATGGTGCTGTGGATTTGATTAAGGTAGGCAACGGGCAGGCCGACTTGTTCCTGTACGATTTCGCGGTTGCGGAGCACGGCTTCCAGATTGTCGCCGACGTGTGAGCCGACATTCAGGCTGCGATATACGCCTTCGCTGACACCGCCGTTGCGCGTGGTAATAAGCGTTTTAACATTGGCAGGGGCAGGCCAGTCAGCAGTCAAAAAGTTCTTGCCTTGCGGAGCGAGGTTTAGGGTATCTGTGATGGTTTTCATAATCTTTGAATCGTTGAATATTGGAACGGATTGATTTCAGACGGCCTCAAATAATATTTTAGGCCGTCTGAAAAATGGGTTTAATCCCTTACATAAACGACTTCGACATCGTAGTCGTCTTCATTCCAATCGTCGTCATCGTCCATGCCAAATTTCTCTTGCCATTCTTCCTCGTTGCTTAGGGATGAATCCAAACCGGCTTCCAGACGCAGGACGGAAAGCAGGTGGTACATATCGTCAGGTATAGGCGCTTCAAAGGAAACGGTTTCGCCGGTTTTCGGATGGACAAAGCTCAAGCGGTAGGCGTGCAGGGCTTGGCGCGCGCCGAGGGCTTTGATGGCTTCTTTAACCGCATCGCTGCATGGATGGCGCAGGTTGCCGTAAACAGGGTCGGCGGCCAGCGGATGGTTGGCTTCGCGCATATGAACGCGGATTTGGTGGGTGCGGCCGGTTTCGAGCGAGCATTCGATGTAGCTGTGCGCCAGGTAACGTTCCAACACTTTGACGTGGGTAATGGCAGGTTTGCCGCCGAATTTGACGACTGCCATTTTCAGGCGGTTGTGCGGGTCGCGGCCGATTTGGGTTTCGATTTTGCCGTCGAAAGGAACAATGCCGTTGGCGACTGCGCGGTAAATGCGTTTGACTGTGCGCTCTTGAAGCTGTTGAACCAATGAGTTTTGTGCCGGCAAGGTTTTAGCGACCACCATCAGGCCGCTGGTTTCTTTGTCCAAACGGTGTACGATGCCCGCACGCGGCACTTGGCTTAATTCCGTACAGTGCGCCAATAGGCCGTTGAGCAGGGTGCCGCTCCAGTTGCCTGCGGCAGGATGGACGACCAACCCAGCCGGTTTGTTGATGACGATGACGGTATCGTCTTCATAAATGATGTCCAAATCCATCGGTTCAGGCGTGAACGCGAGGTTTTCTTCGCTCGGACGTACCGTAACGGCAATCAATTCACCGCCTATCATTTTATCTTTGGGTTGAGCAGGCTTATCGTTTACAATGACTGCACCCTCTTTAATCCACGAACTCAGGCGGCTGCGCGAGTAGTCGGGCATGAGTTTGGCCAATACGGCATCCAGCCTTCCGCCCGCCATTTCGAGCGGAACGGTCAAATTAACACAACTTTCTGTTTCAGGGGATGACGGAAAGTCTAAATCATCGCTATAATCGGCTTCGTTATCAAAGGAAGTATTCTGCATGAAAAAAATTCTTTTAGTAGTTTCTTTAGGTTTGGCACTGAGTGCCTGCGCAAATAAAGGCACAATCGATAAAGACGCCCAAATTACTCAAGATTGGAGTGTGGAAAAGCTTTATGCCGAAGCGCAAGACGAATTGAACAGCAACAATTATACGCGAGCTGTCAAGTTATACGAAATTTTAGAATCCCGTTTTCCAAACGGCCGCTATGCCCAGCAGTCCCAGTTGGATACGGCGTATGCCTATTATAAAGACGATGAGCCGGAAAAAGCCTTGGCTGCCATTGCGCGCTTCCAACGCCATCATCCGCAACATCCGAATATGGACTACGCGCTGTACTTGAAAGGTTTGGTTCTGTTTAACGAAGACCAGTCTTTCTTGAACAAGCTGGCTTCCCAAGACTGGTCCGACCGCGACCCGAAAGCCAATCGCGATGCTTATCAGGCGTTTGCCGAGTTGGTTCAACGTTATCCAAACAGCAAATACGCTGCCGATGCAACCGAACGTATGGCCAAGCTGGTGGACGCTTTGGGTGGTAACGAGATATCTGTGGCGCGTTATTACATGAAACGCGGTGCTTATGTCGCAGCGGCCAACCGTGCGCAAAAAATCGTCAGCCGTTACCAAAATACCCGTTACGTCGAAGAAGCTTTGGCGATGATGGAATTGGCGTATAAGAAACTGGACAAGCCGCAACTGGCTGCCGATACACGCCGTGTTTTGGAAACCAACTTCCCGCAAAGTCCGTTCTTGCAACACGAATGGCGATCTGACGATATGCCTTGGTGGCGTTACTGGCGCTAAGCGTCGGGTTGTTCAGGCATGAATAAGGCCGTCTGAAAACGATGCAGCTATGCATTTGGTTTTCAGACGGCCTTTATTTTTAATGTTTTTAATGTTTTTTACGTTCTCTGTAAACAGGGTGCAAAATTCGTTTTAATATGGTAAAGTCTGATTTTAATAACTCGACGGTTTGAAGCCGTTACTCAGGGGCTGTTTAAATTTAAAATCAGTTTTGTTGAAGCTGCATCGGATTTGCCGTTGATGCATTCAGGAAAATTTCAGTCGTCAGGCTGATTTGGTTTTAAATTTAAGCAGCCCTTTATGTTTACAAAAAAAACAGAGGTAGATTCTCATGAAGTCTTGGCAGCTTCCTGAACACGTTGCCGACGTGTTGCCGACCAATGCCCGACAACTGGAAAGCGCCCGTGAGCGGCTGTTGGCTTTGTTCCGCGTGCATGGTTATGAATTGGTGCAACCGCCATTGATGGAATACAGCCATTCCTTATTGACGCATATCGATGCCGGTTTGTCTTTGAAAACCATTTTGGTCGTCGATCAGCTTAGCGGCCGTCAGCTCGGTATCCGCGCGGATATTACGCCGCAGGTTGCGCGTATTGATGCCCACTTGCTTTCTGCCAATCAAGGCATCAACCGTTTATGCTATGCCGGTTCGGTGCTTCATGCTCGGCCTGACGGATTGCTCAATATGCGCGAACCTTTGCAGGCGGGTGCGGAAATGTACGGCTTGGAAGGCATTGAAGCGGATATCGAATTGATTGATTTGATGCTGAAAAGCATGAAGATTGCCGACATGGGCGAAGTTTTGCTTTCATTAGGCCATATCGGCGTATTCCGTTCTTTAGCAAATGCCGCGCATTTGGATGAGCAACAATCGGCAACCCTGCTGTCATCGATGCAGGACAAAGATGCCGAGGCTGTCAGCCAGTTGGTCAAAGAGTGGAAACTTGATGGCATGTGGGCAAAAGCGTTTTCATTGTTGCCCCGATTGTATGGCGGTCGTGAAGTGCTGACTGTGGCTAGAGAGAAATTACCGGAATTGTCCGCAGTCAGTGCGGCTTTGGATGAATTGCAGGCAGTATGCGATGCGTTCCCAAATCAAAAAGTGCATATCGATTTGTCGGAATTGCGTGTTGACAATTACCATACCGGTTTGCTTTACGCGGCTTATGGTTCAAACCGTCATGATGCCGTAGCACGCGGCGGACGGTATGACGGATTGGGCGGATACTTCGGACGCGCGCGTCCTGCGGCCGGATTCAGTTTTGATTTGCGCAGCTTCATCGGCCGCCTTCCTGCTATCGGACGGGAATCCGTGGTGGCTGTCGATGTAAAGGACATGCCTGCGGCTCAAGAAGCGGTAGATGCTTTGCGCGAACAAGGACAATGTGTCGTTATCGATTACGGTATCGGCTATAACGGTTCGGAAGAGGTTACAGGCCGTCTGAAACAGGTAGACGGTGTTTGGAAAGTAATCGCTTTGAACGATTGAGTTTTATTTTGAAATTTTGTATCTGAAATAAGGTTAGATGGCTATGGCTAAAAATGTTGTCGTAATCGGTGCCCAATGGGGTGATGAAGGCAAAGGTAAGATTGTTGACTGGCTGGCGGAAGAAACCAGCGGTGTAGTACGTTTCCAAGGCGGCCACAATGCCGGCCATACTTTGGTAGTCGGTGGCAAAAAAACCATTTTGCGCCTGATTCCAAGCGGCATTTTGCATGAGACTTTGGACTGCTTCATCGGCTCAGGTGTTGTCGTTTCTCCTGAAGCATTGCTGGGTGAAATCGACGAATTGAACGCCGCCGGTGTGAAAAACGTTGAAGGCCGTCTGAAAATTGCGCCGACCTGCCCATTGATCCTGCCTTACCACATTGCGCTTGACCAAGCACGCGAAGCTTCCCGCGGTAAAAGCAAAATTGGTACAACCGGTCGCGGCATCGGCCCAGCCTATGAAGATAAAGTTGCCCGTCGCGCGATTCGCGTGGTGGACTTGTTGCACCCTGAAAAACTGGTTGAAAAACTGGAAGCTGTTTTGGCTTATTACAATGTTCAGTTGCAACACCTGCACAATGCCGAGCCGGTAAAAGTTGAAGATGTGATGGCGGTCATCGAAAAAGTTGCACCGCGCATTACGCCGATGATTACCGATGTTTCCCGTATTTTGAACGAGAAAAACCGTAAAGGTGAAAGCCTGTTGTTTGAAGGCGCGCAAGGTACGTTGCTGGATATCGACTACGGTACTTATCCGTTTGTCACTTCTTCCAACTGCTTGGCAGGTACCGCATCTGCCGGTGCAGGCGTAGGTCCGCAAATGCTGGATTACGTCTTGGGTATCGTTAAAGCCTATACCACCCGAGTGGGTTCCGGTCCATTCCCGACTGAATTGTTTGACGAAGTGGGCGCAGGTTTGGCTGAACGCGGCCATGAATTCGGTTCTGTAACCGGTCGTGCGCGTCGTTGTGGCTGGTTTGACGCGGCTGCTCTGAAACGCTCTATTCAAGTTAACGGCATTTCCGGCATGTGCATCACCAAGCTGGACGTGATGGACGGTATTGAAAACATCAATATCTGCGTAGGTTATGAATTGCCTGATGGCAGTAAAACCGACATTCTGCCTTGCGGCTCCGATGCGGTGGAAACCTGCAAACCGATTTACGAAACCATGCCGGGTTGGAGCGAGTCGACTTTTGGCGTGAAAGAGTACGACAAGCTGCCTGAAAACGCTAAAGCTTATCTGAAACGTATTGAAGAAGTTTGCGGTGCGCCTGTGGCTATTGTTTCAACCGGTCCTGATCGTGAAGAAACCATCGTTCTGCACCATCCGTTTGCTTAATTGATGAAGTGAATAAAGGCCGTCTGAATGTTTCAGACGGCCTTTATATATGCAATGCAATAAAAAATCAGCCCTGAAGAGCACCTGTCTTCGGGGCTGAATTTTGTATTCTACGCCGTTTTTAAGTGCGAATGTTTAGAAACTGCGCTGTAGTGCCAAGTAACAATTATTCTCATTGACGTAAATCAAGAAAAACCAAATCTGTAATTTTATTTCACAAAAACCCCTGTAAATAAATGGGTATTGATGTTATCCTTTTAGAAAATTTACAGTCTATATTTTCAATAAAATTAGGAGCTTGATATGTCAAATGATGTTCAGCAACGTCCAGCCGCTTGGGAAGGTTTTGTCGGTGGCAACTGGGAAACCAACGTAGATGTCCGCGATTTTATTCAAAAAAACTACACGCCATATGAAGGCGATGCCTCTTTCTTGGCACCTGCAACCGAAGCCACAACCAAACTGTGGGCGGAAGTGATGGAAGGCATCAAGGTTGAAAACCGTACACACGAGCCGTATAAAATCGACGCGCAAATCGTCTCCGGCATTACCAGCCATGCTCCAGGTTATATCGACAAAGATTTGGAAACCATCGTCGGCCTGCAAACAGACGAGCCTTTAAAACGCTCTATCATGCCGTTTGGCGGTTTGAAAATGGTGCAAGACGCGTGCAAGGTGTACAACGTTGAATTGAATCCCGAAGTCAGCGAAATTTTCACCAAATACCGCAAAACCCATAACCAAGGCGTGTTTGACGTTTACACTCCCGATATCCGCCGTTGCCGTAAATCAGGTGTGATTACCGGTCTGCCGGATGCTTATGGCCGTGGCCGTATTATCGGTGACTACCGTCGTGTTGCATTGTACGGTATTGACTTCTTAATGAAAGACAAACTCAACCAGTTCAATTCACTGCAAGCCGATTTGGAAAACGGTGTGGACTTGGAAGAAGTGATCCGCCGTCGTGAAGAAATCAACGAACAATACAAAGCCTTGGGTCAAATGAAAGAAATGGCGGCTTCTTACGGCTACGACATTTCCGGCCCTGCAAAAAATGCACAAGAAGCCATCCAGTGGACTTACTTTGCCTACCTCGCTGCCGTTAAATCTCAAAACGGTGCTGCGATGTCTTTTGGCCGTGTATCTTCATTCTTGGACATCTACATCGAACGCGACCTGAAAAACGGTGTGATTACCGAAACCCAAGCGCAAGAATTCATTGACCACTTGGTGATGAAACTGCGTATGGTCCGTTTCCTGCGTACGCCCGAATACGACCAACTGTTCTCCGGCGACCCGATTTGGGCAACCGAATCTATCGGTGGCATGGGCTTGGATGGCCGTACCTTGGTAACCCGCACCAACTTCCGCGTGCTGCATACTCTGTACAACATGGGCCCGTCTCCTGAGCCAAACATCACTGTATTGTGGTCAGAACAACTGCCGCAAGGCTTTAAAGAATTCTGTGCCAAAGTATCCATCGATACTTCGTCCATCCAATACGAAAACGACGATTTGATGCGCCCTGACTTCAATAGCGACGACTACGCCATTGCCTGCTGCGTCAGCCCGATGGTGGTCGGCAAACAAATGCAGTTCTTCGGCGCACGCGCCAACTTGGCTAAAACTCTGCTGTACGCAATCAACGGCGGCGTGGACGAGAAATCTAAAGAGCAAGTTGGTCCGAAAACCGAGCCGATTATGGACGAAGTTTTGGACTACGACACTGTCTTTGAGCGCATGGACAAATTCATGGATTGGTTGGCAACCCAATACGTTACCGCGCTGAACATCATTCACTACATGCACGACAAATACAGCTACGAAGCTGCATTGATGGCATTGCATGACCGTGATGTGATCCGTACGATGGCTTGCGGTATTGCCGGTCTGTCTGTGGCTGCCGACTCTTTGTCTGCCATTAAATACGCCAAAGTAAAACCGATTCGTGATGAAAATGGCATTGCCGTTGACTTCGAAATCGAAGGCGAATACCCACAATTTGGTAACAACGATGACCGCGTTGACGATATTGCTTGCGATTTGGTTGAACGCTTCATGAAAAAAGTGGCAACCCACAAAACTTACCGCAACGCCACTCCGACTCAGTCCGTACTGACCATTACTTCCAACGTTGTTTACGGTAAGAAAACCGGTAATACTCCAGACGGCCGCCGTGCAGGCGCTCCGTTTGGTCCGGGTGCAAACCCAATGCACGGCCGCGATGTCAACGGTGCAGTCGCTTCATTGACTTCCGTAGCCAAACTGCCATTTGAGTTTGCAAAAGACGGTATTTCCTATACCTTCTCCATTATTCCTGGCGCGTTGGGTAAAGACGAGCATTCTCGCGAACGCAACCTTGCCGGTCTGATGGACGGTTATTTCCACCATGAAGACGGTATTTTGGAAGGCGGTCAACACTTGAACGTCAACGTATTGAATCGCGAGACTTTGGAAGATGCAATGCACAATCCGGAGAAATATCCGCAGTTGACCATTCGTGTGTCCGGTTATGCGGTTCGCTTCAACTCGCTGACCCGCGAACAACAGCTTGACGTGATTACCCGTACGTTCACAGAAACCATGTGATCCGGGTGGAAAAACAAACCGGCAGCTAAATTTGCATTTGGTTTGTTTTGAAACAAAGCTCCAAGGCCGTCTGAAATGTTCAGACGGCCTTTATTATCGTACAATCCATATAAGCAAAAATATTTTTGAGCCGAACACTATGTCCACGACTTTTGCCATTACCCCCGAGCCGGAACTGAAAGACCTTGGCCACCGTCACTATAACGGCAAAGGCATTATTCATTCGATTGAATCTTGCGGTGCTGTCGATGGTCCGGGCTTGCGCTACGTGCTCTTTTTGCAAGGTTGTCTGATGCGCTGCCTGTATTGCCATAATCGCGACACATGGGATCTCCATACCGAGCAGGCGCAGGAATTGGATGTAGCAACCGTGATGAAGCAGGTTATGACCTATCGTCATTATCTGCGTGCGACAGGCGGAGGCGTAACGGCAACCGGAGGCGAGCCGTTATTGCAATATGAGTTTGTACGCGATTGGTTTACGGCCTGTCGGGAACACGATATCCATACCTGTCTCGACAGCAATGGCTATGCTTTGCACTATGACTCGATTTTGGATGATTTGCTCGATCATACTAATCTGGTTATGCTCGACTTAAAACAAATCGATCCTGAAATCCATAAAGTGCTTGTCGGTATCCCAAATACCAAAACGCTGAAATTCGCGCGCTATCTTGCCGAACGCAATCAGCCGACGCGGATTCGTTATGTGGTTGTTCCCGGTTATACCGATGATGAGCGTTCAGCGCATTTATTGGGCGAGTTTATCGGTGATATGGATAATGTAGAAATGGTTGAGCTTTTGCCATATCACGAATTAGGCGCACATAAATGGGCTTTATGCGGCGACGAATACAAGTTAAAAGGCGTACATCCGCCGCCTAAAGAAACCATTTTGAAAATCAAAGAAATATTAGAGAGCTACGGAAAAAACATTATTTATTAAAACAGAAAAAGGCCGTCTGAAACGAAATAATCAGTTTCAGACGGCCTTTTCATGATTGAAAAAAACTTAAACGTTCAATGCGGCCAGAACCTTGGCGACAACTTCTGATACTGCAACGGCTTGAGCCTGATTGTCACGGCGTTCGGCATATTCGACATTGCCTTCTTTCAATGCGCGATCGCCGATTACGATGCGGTGAGGAATACCCAACAGCTCGGAGTCATTCAGCAATACGCCTGCACGTTCGTCGCGGTCATCCAACAATACATCCGCACCGGCAGCCAAAAGCTCGGCATAGATTTTGTCGGCGGCTTCGCGTACAGATTCAGATTTTTTGTAGTTCATCGGTACAATCACGACTTCAAACGGTGCCATTGCTTTGGTCCAAACAATGCCTTTTTCGTCGTTGTTTTGCTCGATGGCTGCAGCCACAACGCGGGTGATACCGATACCGTAGCAGCCCATTTCCATAATTTGGGATTTGCCGTTATTGTCCAAGAAGCTGACGTTCATGGCTTGGGTATATTTGTCGCGTAATTGGAAGACATGGCCGACTTCAATACCGCGCGCCAGTTTCAGACGGCCTTGTTCGTCGGGGCTGATGTCACCTTCGATGACATTGCGCAAATCGACAAATTCAGGCTCGGCAGCATCTCGGCCGAAGTTAAAGCCGGTATAGTGGTAGTTGTCTTCGTTTGCGCCGATAACCCAATCTGCGCCTTTTTCGGTAGCGAAATCCGCATAGACTTTACCTTTGAAGCCGACAGGGCCGAGAGAGCCGCCGTTTGCGCCGAACTGTTCAACAATCGCGGCAGGGTTTGCCATGGTCAGCGGTGATTTCACGCCAGCTAGTTTTTCTGCCTTAATATCGTTAAACTCATGGTCGCCACGCAACAGTAGCAGGACGAGTTCGCCTTCGTTTTCGCCTTCAACCACGATGGATTTGAGGGTTTGTTCAACTGGAATATTGAGGAATTCAACCAAAGACTCAATGGTTTTGACGTTTGGCGTATGTACTTTGGTCAATTCAGCCTGAGCAGCAGCGCGTTCGCCTTTAAGCGGCAAGGTAGGCGCCAATTCGATATTGGCGGCGTAATCGGAAGTATCGCTGTATGCAATAACATCTTCGCCGCTTTCAGCCAATACTTGGAATTCGTGAGAGCCAGTACCGCCGATGCTGCCGGTATCCGCGGCAACAGGACGGAATTCCAAACCTAAACGGGTGAAGATACGGCAGTAAGCGTCGTACATATCCTGATAGGTCGTCTGAAGCGAGGCATAGTCGGCATGGAAGGAATAAGCGTCTTTCATGACGAACTCGCGCGCGCGCATCACGCCAAAGCGCGGACGTACTTCATCGCGGAATTTGGTTTGGATGTGGTAAAAGTTTTTCGGCAGTTGTTTGTAGCTGTTGACTTCTTTGCGCACGATGTCGGCAATCACTTCTTCACAAGTAGGACCCATACAGAAATCACGATCATGACGGTCTTTCAGGCGCAGCAGTTCTTTACCGTAAAACTCCCAGCGGCCGGATTCCTGCCACAGTTCGGCAGGTTGTACCACCGGCATCAGCAGCTCCACGCTACCTGCGCGGGCCATTTCTTCGCGCACGATATTTTCAACTTTGCGCAATACGCGCAGACCCATCGGCATCCAAGTATAAAGACCGGATGCGTTGGCTTTGATCAAGCCGGCACGAATCATCAGCTTGTGGCTGGCAAGTGCGGCTTCGGCAGGGGCTTCTTTAAGGGTAGAAATGAAGAACTGGGAGGCTTTCATGGCGTATTTTTCTTTCTTAAAAATAAGTGCGTATTGTAACGCAAAATGTATGGCCGCGTGTCTTTTGAATGGCATCTGATGAAATCGGCCGTTGTTTTACGCAGCTTTTGATTCGGGGTGATTTTTAGGGATGTCAACCCTAATTTATGCACAAAGCCGCATAACCTTGTTTTACCTATAAATTTTCACTGTATGATTATAGTAAAATCTTATAAATATAACTATCTGATTTTATTATGTTTTATTTGATTAAAATTTAGTCAATTTAAGACTTAGTTTGTTCCTAAAGAAAATTTTACGATTACCCAAAGCTTATCAACAGATTTATCCACAGAGATTGTGTATAGATTTTAAATGCTGTTGGCGTAATGATTTCGCATGATTGGCAAGCCTTGTTTAAAGCAGATTGGGTTGACTTAAAAGGATGGGGCAACAACACGATGGGCAGGTTTTGCGCTAACATTCTGCTTATTGTTGCTTCCCTACAAGGAATAAAATGAAAAATTCAGAATTGCATTTGCTGGAACGCAGAAAGATGTTTAATGGGCATCAGGAACGGTACCGCCACTTTTCTCAAACCTGCCAGACGGATATGGTATTTGATGTCTATCTGCCGCCACAAGTCTTAAAAGGCTATCCCGCGCCTGTTTTATATTTTCTTTCCGGCTTAAATAGTGATGGTTCTGAATTGATTCAACAAAGCGGGATCCAACGTTTTGCGGCGCAATGGAATATTATCGTGGTTTTCCCGGATACCTCACCACGCGGTCAGCATGTTGCCGACAGTGAAGAGCATTATCTTGGACAAGGTGCCGGATTTTATGTCAACGCAATTGAAGCACCTTGGGCTCAGCATTATCAAATGGAAAGCTATATAAGCCAAGAATTGCCTGATTTGATCGAGCATCATTTTCCGGTAACGCAAGAGCGCAGCATTGCAGGTTTCAGCATGGGTGGGCATGGTGCGCTGCATTTGGCTTTGAAGCATCCTGGCCGATATGCTGCGGTTTCTGCCTTTGCGCCTTTATGTCATCCCATCGATACGGAAGGCGGCAGGCAGGCGTTTTCAGCTTATTTGGGTCAAAACGTGGAAACATGGAAACACTATGACAGTACAGAGCTGCTTCAGACGGCCTCGCATAAATTGCCTGTTTTGATTGATGTCAGCAGTGAAGATGCTTTGTATCCTGAAGTCCTGCAACCGGAAGGGTTCGTCCGCTCAGCACGAGAAAAAGGTTTCAATATCCAATATAAAGTACGCCCGGGCTATGGGCATGACTATTTTTTTATTGCCAGCTTTATCGATTCGCATATTGAGTTTCACGCTCAGGCATTAGGGCTTTAAACTATATTAAATAAAAGGCCGTCTGAAATCCGATTAATGGTCGGATTTCAGACGGCCTTTATTTGGTCTTTTTTGACCTTTTATTTCAAACAGACTTATTCCTCAGGACGTTCGCCGTCGGTATCGTCCAATTTGCCTTCGGTAATATCGACATTGATACCGACTGCTGCACGGATTTTGGCATCAATTTCGTTGGCGATATCAGGATTTTCTTTCAGCCAAACGCGTACATTGTCTTTACCTTGGCCGATTTTTGCGCCGTTGTAGCTGTACCATGCACCGGATTTCTCAACGATGTCATGTTTGACGCCCAAGTCGATCAATTCGCCTTCCCAGCTTATGCCTTCGCCGTAAAGAATATCGAATTCGGCTTGACGGAATGGAGGCGCAACTTTGTTTTTGATGACTTTGACTTTGGTTTCGTTACCAATAACGTCATCGCCTTTTTTAATCTGACCGGTACGGCGGATGTCGAGGCGGACGGAGGCGTAGAATTTGAGCGCGTTACCGCCGGTCGTGGTTTCAGGGCTGCCGAACATCACGCCGATTTTCATACGGATTTGGTTAATGAAAACAACCAATGTATTGGTGCGTTTGATGTGGCCGGTCAGTTTGCGCAGGGCTTGGCTCATCAGGCGGGCTTGCAAGCCGACGTGGCTGTCGCCCATTTCGCCTTCGATCTCGGCTTTAGGCACAAGTGCCGCTACAGAATCGACAACGACCATATCGATACCGCCGGAGCGTACCAAGGTATCGCAGATTTCCAATGCTTGCTCGCCGGTATCCGGTTGGGAGAGATAGAGTTCTTCGACTTTTACGCCGAGTTTGCGGGCGTAAATCGGGTCAAAAGCATGCTCGGCATCGATGAATGCGCAGATGCCGCCATTTTTTTGGCATTGGGCAATGGCTTCGAGACAGAGTGTGGTTTTACCGGAGGATTCCGGGCCGAAAATTTCAACCACGCGGCCGCGGGGCAAACCGCCAACGCCGAGCGCCAAGTCCACGCCGAGGGAGCCGGTGGAAATAACATCAAGGTTTTCTTCCTGTTGGCTGCCGTCCATTTTCATGATGGAGCCTTTGCCGAAGTTTTTTTCGATTTGGGCAAGGGCGGCGGCTAAGGCTTTGCTTTTTTCGTCTGACATGTTTTCTCTCCGAAAGGAAATATGAATCGCTAAGAATTTATTTAGCTATTATCGCATAAATTAAGAAAAAGTATAGTTTTATTTTTATTTTTCAGACGGCCTGTGTTTTTTGTATGCAACAGGCCGTCTGAAACTTTGAATAATCAATCAGTTGGTCAATGATGCAAAAACTTGGAAATAGTCGGGGAAAGTTTTATGCGTACATTTCGGGTCGTTGATGATGACGGGGACGCTCAAAAGCGAAGCCAGCGAGAAACACATGGCCATGCGGTGGTCGTCGTAAGTATCGATGACGGCATCGGGGGTAAGTGTTTCGGGTGGCATAATATGGATGGCTTCGGCTTCTTCAATGACTTCTGCACCCAGTTTGCGCAGTTCGGTTGCCATGGCGGCGATGCGGTCGGTTTCTTTGACGCGCCATGAGCCGATATTGCGCAGGGTGCATGGTTGCTTAGTGGCCAGTGCGACGATAGCCAGAGTCATGGCCGCGTCAGGGATATGGTTTGCATCCAAATCAAAAGCCTGAATCTTGCGCTCGGCAGGACGGGAAATTTCAACAAAATTTTCGCCCCAAATGACATCCGCACCGATTTTCTCCAATTCGCGTGCGAAGGCAACGTCACCTTGAATGCTGTGTGCACCGATGCCGGTCACGCGGATGGGTGTACCCGCAATCAGGCCTGCGCCCAAGAAATAAGACGCGCTGGATGCATCGCCTTCTACATATAAATGTTCGGGCGCATGATATTTGGCACCGGCCGGGATTTTAAATACACGGTAGTCTTCATTGATGATGTTCACACCGAACTGCGCCATCAGCTTGAGCGTGATATCGATATAAGGTTTGGAAATCAACTCGCCTACCATGTGAATTTCAAATGCTTGTCCGGTCAAGGGCAAAGCCATCAACAGGGCGGTCAGGAATTGGCTGGAAACATTGCCTTTAATCGGAATAACGCGCTCGTCGTTGTCTTGGCGTTTGCCGATCTGAAGCGGCGGATAGTTTTCATTGCCCAGATATTGTACGTCTGCACCTGCAATGCGCAGCGCATCCACCAAATCGCCGATGGGGCGTTCGTGCATACGCGGCACGCCATGCAGATGATAGTCGCCACCCAAAACGGCAAGCGCGGCAGTCAAGGGGCGGAATGCCGTACCGGCGTTGCCTAAAAACAAATCGGCGGTTGGGTTGGGAAAGCGGCCTCCGGTGCCATGAACTTTCAGACGGCCTTCAGGTAAAGATTTAATTTGCACGCCGAGTTTGTCGAGTGCTTCAAGCATTCGGTCGGTGTCGTCGGATTTGAGCAAAGAATGGATTTCGCAAACGTTGTCGGAGAGTGCCGCCAAGAACAGCGTGCGGTTGCTGATGCTTTTGGAACCGGGCAGGGCAACGGTGGAGGGCTTGAGTGTAGAAGCGGGCAGGCGGATGGATTCGGTCATGGCTGGACTAAGCTCATTTGAATTGTAAATAGACCGATATTATACGCAGGCAAAGGCCGTCTGAAAAATGAAGAGGGCGCAATTTATTTGTGAAAAAATGAATTTTTATATAGTTACGCTATTTTCCAATCATTTGTTTTGAAATTTTCTGCTTCTGTTTTGTGTTTGCCGCTATAACTTATTTTGTTGTGGCAGGTATATAACCAAACACCATAAGAAAATCAGAAACCATTCTTTCCTATTTTTTCAGACGGCCTTTAATATCGGCGGACAATCATTGATAAAGCAAGAACACGACCATGAGCCATTATCCTTTGTTTGCCGATTTGAGAAACCGTCCTGTTTTACTGGCAGGTGCGGGCAAGATTGCCGAGCGCAAGGCGGAAAGCCTGTTATCTGCCGGAGCGCGCGTGCGCGTTGTTGCGGAAACTTTGAATCCGCAGTTTCAGCAATGGGCGGCTGAAGGGAAAATAGTTTGGTTGGGCGGCTTGTTTGAAGAAGCCATGCTGGACGAGGTGTATTTCGTTATTGCGGCGACGGATAATGGAATGTTTAACCGCCGTGTTTTTGAAGCGGCGGAACGACGGGCGAAATTGTGCAATACGGTGGATACGGCGGATTTGTGTTCATTTATCGTGCCTGCCGTTGTGGATAGGGGGCCGTTGAAGATAGCCATATCCAGCGGCGGTACTGCGCCTGTATTGGCGCGGAAATGGCGGCAGATTATTGAAACATTGATTCCGCTGCATACGGGCACGATGGCGCGTATTGCCGGCAAATGGCGCGAAAAGGTTAAACAGACTATTCATCATGTCGAGCGCCGCCGTTATTTTTGGGAGAAGTTGTTTGACGGCCGTTTTGGTATTTTTGCGGCTCAAAACAATATCGAAGCGGCAGAGCGTGAATTGATCACGCAGTTAAACCGGGAAACGCCGTTTGGCGGCGAAGTGGTTTTGGTGGGCGCAGGGCCGGGAGATCCGGGTTTGCTGACCATACATGCTTTGCAGGCGATTCAGGCTGCGGATACCGTGTTTTACGATGCTTTGGTGTCGGATGAGATTTTGGCGATGGTGCGTAAAGATGCGGTGAAAATCAGCGTGGGTAAACGTGCCGGTGCGCACCATGTTCAGCAGGAAGAAACCAACCGTCTATTGGTTGAACACGCTCAAAAAGGCGAGCGCGTAGTGAGGTTGAAAGGCGGCGATCCTTTTGTGTTCGGACGTGGTGGGGAAGAGGTGCAAACCCTGCATCAGGCCGGAATTGCCTACCGCATTGTGCCGGGCATTACTGCTGCACTTGGAGCTACTGCTTATGCCGGTATTCCGTTAACCCATCGCGATTGCGCCCAAAGTGCTTTATTTGTAACTGGCCACAGTAAACACGAGGGCAATCAGCCTGATTGGCAGACTTTGGCTTTAAGCTGTCAAACGCTGGTAATCTATATGGGCACGCTTAAAGCGGCTGAGATTGCGGAAAAACTGATGGCTTATGGCAGGCAGCCTTCTACACCTGTTGCCGTGATTTCCAATGGGACTTTACCGCATCAAACCGTGCGGACAGGCCGTCTGAAAGATTTGGGCTTGCTGGCTGCCGAAGCAGAGCGTCCGGCTTTAATGGTGATTGGCGAAGTGGTTGCCCTGCGTGATGAGATGAAATGGTTTGGGGAATTTGTCGAATGCTATGAAGAAGCTGCGTAAAGAGGATTGATCAAACAAGGCCGTCTGAATATTGGTTTTCAGACGGCCTTGCCTTATTTAAAAGCTTGGCAATATTGCTGATAACGTTCTGCCAGTCCATATAGGATGATTGCTGTCAGCCCCCAGATGTCGTAGTGTCGGAAAGGCAGGGCGGGGAGGGCGAGGGTTTGATTGTTGTGATGAAGATGACGGTATGAGTAGTTTTGCAGGTTTAAGGTGAAGTCCAAAGGCAGATAAAAAATTTCTGCTACTTCATCGGGATTTGCTTTGGGGTTGACGGGCTGGGTGCAAATTGCCGGAACAGGCGTAACACGGTAGCCGGAAGGTGTGTCATAAAAGGGTAGCGGCGCAAAAGTCTGCCATGCGGCAATCGGAATGGCGGTTTCTTCGTAAGCTTCTCTTAACGCCGTTGCCGTTAGGCTGTCGTCTTGGGCATCTTTGCGGCCGCCGGCAAAGGCGATTTGTCCGGTGTGTTGCCTTAAGGTCTCGGCCCTTTTGGTCAGTAAAATTTGCCACGCTCCTTCATGCAAGGCGATGCCGACCAAAACGGCTGCTTCTTTGACCGTTTTAGTGGTAACTAATTGATTGCGCTCTGCTTGCATACGGCTGCTGAAGCGTGAAGCTTGAGTTAGGAAATGGATAAGGTGGTCGGTATTCATTTTTGGCGCTGATCGTTTTATGCAGATGAGGATTACACAAGGTTTACGGTTACCGTGTCAACAAAATAGGGTGCGTGTGTTACAGTTATGCCTGAATGATAAATAAAGCTCTGCGTCTGTTCTGCAAGTGCTTAGGCCGTCTGAAAATGCCGGCAGGTTCTCAAAAAGGATAGTTATGTTGTTTTCCCCATCCCGTATTCAAGTAGCAGCTGCGGCTGTCATGATGTTGTTTGTTACACAAACTTTTGCCGCGCCCGGCGATTCAAATACAGTTTTTGAATCGGCTAAGATTATTAAAAAGAAAAGCCGTGCCGACCGTTTTTCTCCCGAAGAGCGCGAGCAGGAGCGGATACGTCTGTTGGGTATACAAAACCGTACATCTCAGGTTTTCACTTTGTTAAATTCAGAACTTGCCTTGCAAAAGGGTGATGCGGCTTCTGCGCTGTTTACTTATATTTTAACGTTGCATCGCACCAAATCTCCCGAAGTAGCCGAACGCGCGTTGGAGATGGCGGTTTCTTTAAATGCCTTTGAACAGGCTGAAGCCATTTACCAAAAATGGCGCGAAATCGAGCCGGAGCCTGGTGAAACTCAAAAGCGTATGACTTGGTTGCGCAATTTGCTGCTGGGCAAAGCCGATAAGAATTTGAGCGGATTGGACAAGGTGATTGCCGGCGGTAGTGAAGATGAGCAAAAGCGCGTGTTCCTGCTTTTGGCACAAACCGCAGCCCAACAGTCGAATCTGACCAGTGATGCGGTCAAACAGGTGCATAAAACGGCATTAAATTATAAAGACTTCCCTGAAGCGGCGATTGCGGATGCAATTTTTAGTGCAAAAGACGGTCAAAAGAAACATGCCATTGCCGCATTGCAACGCTTGGCCAAGTTGGACAACGAAATTCTGCCGCCGACTTTTGTTACCCTGCGTCTGATGGCGCAACGGCATCCTGATATTCTGGACGGCTTTTTCAAAGAGACAGACACCAAAACCTTATCTCCGATTTGGCAGGAGTTGGACATCGCCAATTTGATCGCCCATGGCCAAAATGATAAGGCTTTTAAGCGTTTACAGACTTTGTTGGAAGAAAATCCTAACCCTGATTTGTATATTCAGGCCGCCTTATTGTCAGCCAGCAAGACGGAAAATATTTCTGTGGTAAACAGCTATCTGGAAAAGGCTTATAAAGCCGGTACGGAAGAGCAGCGCAGCCGTGCGGCGTTGATTGGTGCAGTTTCTTATAATGATGTTGAAGAATTGGCCAAAGCCAAACAATGGTTGGATAAGGTAACGGCTACGGCTTATACATTTGATAAAACCATTTTGGCCGCTTCCATCGAAGCCAAACAGGGCAACCATAAAGAGGCTTGGGCTTTGGTACAACGCGCACAAAAAATGCCCGAGCAAAGAGGACGTTATTTTGAAGCTAAGGATTTGTTGAGTACGGCTTTGTTCGTATTGTCTAAAAATACCAATCTTCAAGAATCGTTGAACGCTTTGAACAGTTTGGTAAGTTCCACCGAAAAATCCTTGAAAACCCAAGCTTCTCCGGAGCTGCTTGCCAATGTGCTGTATCAGCGTTCGATGGTTTATGAGAAGCTGAATCAGCCAAGCAAGGCGATTGCCGATTTGCGCCGTGTGGTAGAGCTGTATCCGGACAATCCGCACGGTTGGAATGCTTTGGGCTATACCTTGCTGTCCAACGGCAAGGATTTGGAAGAAGCGTTTAAAATGGTTCAGACGGCCTATCAAATGGAGCCGGAAAGCGCAGCCATTAATGACAGTGTGGGCTGGGCTTATTATCTTAAAGGCGATGCCCAAATGGCTTTGCCGTATATCCAATATGCCTACGAAAAAGAACCTGAAGCTGAAGTAGCCGCACATTTGGGCGAAGTCCTATGGACGCTTGGAGATCAAGAGAAGGCCAAAGAAATCTGGAATGACGGTTTGAAACGCGGAAGTAATCTCCGAGTATTAAAAGAGACAATGTCCAAATTCGGTATAACGCCCAGCAAACCGCATACTCAAAAACACAAATAAAACCAAGAGGCCGTCTGAAAAGCGTTTGATTTCAGACGGCCTATGAAGGAATATCCATGAATTTAAAACAATTATCATCGGTTGCAGCCTTATTGCTTTTGGCTGCCTGTGCGCAGCCAAACTTACCTCAACAAAACGGTTGGCAAGCAGCAGAGCAGGTGCAGGATTTTAGCGCAGACGGTCGCTTGGCTGTCAAAGTGGAAGGAAAAGGCTCTTATGCCAATTTCGACTGGACTTATCAGAACGCGGTTCAAACCATTGATGTGAATACACCGTTGGGCAATACCGTAGGTCAGCTATGTCAAGACAGTGAAGGCGTATTGGCAGTAGACAGTAAGGGTAAGGTTTATCAGGCGGAGACGGCTGAGGAATTAAGCAGACAGCTTTTGGGCTTTACTTTGCCGGTTCAATATCTGCATATTTGGGCTGATGGTAAACGCGTTGCAAATGCGCCATACAAAATCCTGCCTGATGGTCGTCTGGAACAGTTTGACTGGACAATATCGCGTACTTTAAATAGTTCAGGACAGCCCAAAACGCTTCAACTTGAGAATGCTAAGTTTAATATCCGCTTGGTGTTTGACACGGTAAACCACTCTTTGGATAAGAATGGACAAACCCGATGCGCAGCACGCAAATAGAGGATGCCATGTCAGTTTCAGAGGAAATCCAAGCCTTTTCTGCGCCAGCTAAATTAAATTTGGATTTGAGGATTACCGGCCGCAGGAGCGATGGTTATCATAATTTGGAAAGTATTTTCTGTTTGATCGGCTTATACGATACCGTTCATCTGAAAATGCGTACTGATGGGCAGATTATTCTACATACGCCGGTTGAAGGGCTTAAGCCTGAGCAAGACTTGACTTATCGGGCGGCTAAATTATTACTGCCCTATGCAAACGTGCCGCACGGCGTTGAAATCTGGTTGGATAAGGTGATTCCGACCGGAGGCGGATTGGGCGGCGGCAGCTCTGATGCAGCCACGGTCTTAATGGTTTTAAACCAATGGTGGCAATGCGGTTTGAGTAGGCAGCAACTGATTGATTTAGGCGTAAGTCTTGGTGCAGATGTTCCTTTTTTTATTTTTGGCAGAAGTGCTTTTGCCAAAGGCGTAGGCGAGAAGCTGGCTGAAATAGATGCCCCTAAACAATGGTATGTTATCGTTAAGCCCCCCGTCCATGTGGCAACAGCTAAAATTTTTGCGCATGAAGGCTTGACACGGGATTCCAAACCCAGCATAATGCCGACTTTCCAATCGTTACAGCCGTTTCAAAATGATATGCAGGCGGTTGTGTTTCAGGAATATCCTGAAGTTTGGAAGGCTTATGTTGAGTTATCCCAATATAGTCATGCATTAATGACTGGTTCCGGGGCTTGTTTGTTTATAGCAAGTGAATCTCATCAAGAAGCACATACAATTTACCAACAGGTTTCTCAATCATATGAAGCTTATTGTGTGGAAGGATTAGATGTTCATCCGCTGTACCATATGATTTAGTAAGTTGGGGAGTCGTCAAGCGGTTAAGACACTGGATTTTGATTCCAGCATGCGAAGGTTCGAATCCTTCCTCCCCAGCCAAACCCTTTGTTGGGGAGTCGTCAAGCGGTTAAGACACTGGATTTTGATTCCAGCATGCGAAGGTTCGAATCCTTCCTCCCCAGCCAACACCCTTTATTGGGGAGTCGTCAAGCGGTTAAGACACTGGATTTTGATTCCAGCATGCGAAGGTTCGAATCCTTCCTCCCCAGCCAAATAAAAGCGTGTAAGTTTTCTTACACGCTTTTTTACGCTAAGAGCAAAATAACGCTGAAAAACTTTTTTTTACCCGTCTTTACGCGTATAATCGCGTAATTAGTGTCTTAGACATAGGGCAAAGGGAAGCGTAATGTTTTCTGCGCGTAAATCAAATCTTGAATCAGGTGAAGATATGGCTGCTTATGACAGTTTAATGGTGTTTACCGGTAATGCAAATCCGGAATTGGCGCAACGTGTTGTCAAACATTTGGATATTTCACTCGGTGAAGCCACCGTTTCCAAATTCTCTGATGGCGAAGTAGCCATTGAATTGTTGGAAAATGTGCGTGGTCGTGATGTGTTTATTTTGCAACCTACCTGCGCGCCAACCAATGACAACCTGATGGAAATTTTGACGATGGCTGATGCACTTAAACGTGCTTCTGCCGGTCGTATTACTGCCGCGATTCCTTACTTTGGCTATGCGCGTCAAGATCGTCGTCCTCGCTCTGTTCGTGTACCGATTTCTGCTAAATTGGTAGCGAATATGTTGTACTCAGCAGGTATTGACCGCGTATTGACTGTTGACTTGCATGCCGACCAAATTCAAGGTTTCTTCGATATTCCGGTGGATAATATTTACGCAACCCCGATTTTATTGAACGATATTAAACAACAACGTATCGACAATCTGACTGTTGTCAGTCCTGATATCGGTGGTGTTGTACGTGCACGTGCTGTTGCTAAATCTTTAAATGCTGATTTGGCCATTATCGACAAACGTCGTCCTAAAGCCAACGTGGCTGAAGTGATGAACATTATTGGCGATATCCAAGGCCGTACTTGCTTGATCGTAGATGATATGATTGATACGGCAAACACCTTGTGTAAAGCAGCCGTTGCCCTGAAAGAGCGCGGTGCCGATCGTGTACTGGCATACGCCAGCCATGCAGTATTCTCCGGCGAAGCAGTGAATCGAATTGCTTCTTCCGAAATTGACCAAGTAGTTGTGACAGATACGATTCCGTTGTCTGAAGCAGCTAAAAAATGTGAACGCATCCGTCAAGTTACTATTGCCGGTTTGCTGGCTGAAACGGTACGCCGTATCAGCAATGAAGAATCTGTCTCATATCTTTTCAATGAAGATGTGATGACTGGCGGCATGTTGCTGCCATAACCCGATGTCGTCTTAAGCTGGTCGCGGCCGATGACGACGATTTTATCTAAATTGGAGTATTAAACATGACTTACGAAATTCAAGCCTCTGTTCGCGAAGCCCAAGGCACTGGTGCGAGCCGCCGCCTGCGTCGCGAAGGCCAAATCCCTGGCATTCTGTACGGTGAAGGTCAAGAGCCTGTTGCTATCGCTGTAGACCACAAAACTGTATTCTACGCATTGGAAAAAGAATCTTTCCATACTGCTTTGATTAAACTGTCTTTGAACGGTGAAACTAAAGACGTTATCGTGCGTGACTTCCAAATGCACCCATTCCGTCGCGAAGTTCAACACATCGACTTCCAAGCTGTAAAAGCTGATCAACCTGTACGCATCCGTGTTCCTCTGCACATTGTTAACGCTGAAAACTCTCAAGCTGTTAAATTGCAAGGTGGTCGCGTATCTCTGTTGAACACTTCTGTTGAAGTAGTTGCTTTGCCTGCAAACATTCCTGCCTTCTTGGAGCTGGATTGTGCATCAGTAGTTGCCGGCGATATTCTGCACTTGTCAGACATCAAATTGCCAGAAGGTGTTGAAAGCGTTTCTCTGAAACGTAACGAAAACCTGGCTGTTGCTACTGTTACCGGTAAAAAGCGCTAATAGTTAGTTAATATAAGAAAACCGTATCAGATAAATCTGATACGGTTTTTATTTGATGTAAGAGGCGATAAATTCAAATAATGGAGATAAATCCAAAGTATCTTATAAAGTCATTTGCTATAAAACTTGGGTATAGCGTAAAGCAATACGTTTTATAAGATTGAAGCAATTTCTTTGCGAAGCTTATTAAGAAAGCGTCCATGCCGTACCCATTGTGCAGCTGATTCATAATCCTGCTGTTCAAATGCTTGTTGTAAATCTTGATATAGGCTGCTTTGTACTTCTTGAATTTCTTGATCCAGTGCTCGGATGGCATCATGGTTTTGTTCCATTTGTGCATCCATCAATGTTTCCCGCCATTCCATCTGCTGCATGAGGAATTCTGGTGAAAACGAAGTGTGTTCAGGTGCATCAGCATCGATATTTTGGCTTTTCAAGAGATAAGCGGCCCGATCAATGGGGCTTTTTAATGTGCGGTAGGCATCATTAATTGTAGAAGACATCATAACGGCTTGTTTCTGCTCAAAAGCTGAAGCAGAAGCAAATTTATCGGGATGAAATCGGGCAGCTAAAGCTCGATAGGTCTGTTCGAGTGCTTCGGTATCAATATTGAAAGATGGCTCAAGCTGAAAGAGGTTGAAATATTGAGACATGATATTAAGGGAAAAAATCTAAAGAACAGGATTATTTTACGATATAATCCGGAAACTGTTTATACGAAAGGAAAACAATATGACCGGTAAGGTGCAACACAATAAAGGCAAGATACGAGACAATGCCTTAAAAGCCTTAGTCAAATCTGATTTGTTCCGACATGAAGTAGAACGAAAAAGAAAAGGCAAGGGTAGCTATAATAGGCAAGAAGCCAAAAAATGGCGGGATGGTTTTGATACTTTCCCGCCATTTTTTATATTTTAAACGTGGAAGCTCTCACCGCAGCCGCAAGAGTCTTTGACGTTTGGGTTTTCAAATTTGAAACCTTCCTGTAAGCCTTCTTTGGTGTAATCGACTTGCGTGCCGTCTAGATAAACCAAGCTTTTCGGGTCGATATAAATACGCGCGCCGTGTTCTTCGAAAATCAGGTCGTCTTCGTTCGCTTCATCGACAAATTCAAGGTTGTATGCCATGCCTGAGCAGCCGCTGGTTTTCACACCCAAGCGCACGCCCAAGCCTTTGCCGCGTTTGGTCAGGTAGTTATTGATGTATTTGGCTGCGTTTTCTGTGATGGTAATCATACTTTTTTCCTCATTTTGCAATTATTTTCTGTTTGCCAGTTTTTATTTCAGACGGTCTCTTGATTTTCAGGCCGTCTGAAAACGCTGTTTTGCCCACTCTATTGCGGCGGCAATGGCAGCTTTTGCTTGCGTACTATTTTTCCAACAGGTTGAGCCGGTCAATTGTGTGCCCTGTTCCAAAATATCGTCTAAATCCGCAACCGCCAGAGTGGCAATATCATCCAATCCCATTTGCTGCAAACGCTGCAATATGGTTTTACCTATGCCTTTGACAGCAAGTAGGGATTGGATTTCTTCATCAGTAAAAGGCATATCGTCTTCTTTGATTTTGCAGGTACTGGCGCACTTATATGGCAAGTTGGACTTATCAAGCCGATTTAGGCATTAATATCCACAAACTAAGTATCTGGCAAACAAGATTATTTGTTTTCCTGACGTTTGCGATAGTCGGCAACAGCCGCTTTTACCGCATCTTCAGCCAAGATAGAGCAGTGGATTTTCACAGGTGGCAGTTCCAGTTCTTCGGCAATTTCGCTGTTTTTGATTGCCAGTGCATCATCAAGGCTTTTGCCTTTAACCCACTCGGTGATCAGACTGGAAGAAGCGATGGCGGAACCGCAACCGTAAGTTTTGAATTTTGCATCTTCGATAATACCCTCATCGTTTACTTTGATTTGCAGACGCATTACGTCGCCGCAGGCGGGCGCGCCGACCATGCCGGTGCCGACAGATTCGTCATTTTTGTCGAAAGTACCAACGTTGCGGGGATTTTCGTAGTGGTCGATTACTTTATCGCTGTATGCCATGATGTGGTTTCCTTTGTGTTTTTAGTGGTGTAAATGGTTTGTTTACGAATATTCAGACGGCCTGAAGTTTAGATTTTGCACGCGCCGCCTTCGCAGCCGTCGTCGTTTTCCGAATCAACGCCGCCTTCTACGGTAACGCCGTCAAAATCTTCGAGCAGGTTGTCGAGATTGTCGAGGTCGAGCTCTTGTTCGTCCATGGGCTTGTATCCTTAATTTGAAGATTGTAGTTTTTAGGTCGTCTGAAAAGGTTTTTTAAGGTTTCAGACGTCCTTTTTAAGGTCTAAGTTGATTGCCTATTACAGTTGTTTTATCAGCCATTTATAAAGGCACATTCTAAAATTGTTTGGGGTTTTCCGTTAACATTAATCGGTTTTAGTTTTGCTTGCAGGGTTTCGTATTCTTCTAAAATCAAACTGTATTTTCGAACAGGACGATATTTTCCTTTTAACACCTTGCGTGCCTGTTCCAAAGGTACATCCAACAACAAACGGGTATAGCTGTAACCTGCGGTTTCTAATTGGAATGTCTGGCTGATATGAACCACAGGTAAGTCATAGTAAGTACCGCTGAGTTTCAAACGGGTTTGATCAAGAATGAACTGTTCTCCATCTTCACTAAACTCCGCGCGGTGCAAAGTCATCGGCGGGTGCACAAGATCACGGTAAGCCTTTGGCAGCTGGACTCTATTGGGATGATTCAAACGTAGGTTTTGATATTTAGAGTCTTTATCGTTCCAGTTATCGCTTACATCACTAAATGGTTCCAACAGGTTTTCCAAACGCTTATCGAATTGGCAGCCGTTTTCAAATGATTTGAATATAGGTGACCAATCAGGTTGTGTCTGTGCTGAAACCAGCGGAGCAGAGCATAGAATCAGACAAGAAAGTAAGTGGCGTATTTTATTTTTTATTATCGTCATTTTTAGTATTTTTCTTGATGAGGTCGTCTGAAAAGGTAAAGGTCTTTTGAATTTTTCAGACGACCTTTTCCCTTGATTAATGCGCTGCCCATTCAATCGAGTTCAAATCGATACCTTCTTTAAACATTTCCCACAGCGGAGACAGTTCGCGCAGTTTGCCGATTTTGGATTTGATCAGTTCTGCTGCGAATTGGACTTCTTCTTCGGTGGTCATGCGGCCGAAGGTGATGCGCAGGGAGGAATGTGCCAATTCGTCGTTGCGGCCGAGTGCGCGTAAAACGTAGCTTGGCTCAAGGCTTGCGGAAGTACAGGCGGAGCCGCTGGATACAGCGAGTTCTTTCACTGCCATAATCAGGCTTTCGCCTTCGACGAAGTTGAAGCTGACGTTCAGGTTGTTCGGGGCGCGGTGTTCGAGGTCGCCGTTGATATAGACTTCTTCGATGCCTTCGATGCCTTTGAGGAAGATGTCGCGTAGTTTCAGGTAGTGTGCAGTGTCTTGTGCCAATTCTTCTTTGGCAATGCGGAAGGCTTCGCCCATGCCGACGATTTGGTGGGTCGGCAAAGTGCCGGAACGGAAACCGCGTTCGTGGCCGCCGCCGTGCATTTGGGCTTCGAGGCGGACGCGTGGTTTACGGCGTACATACAGGGCGCCGATGCCTTTAGGGCCGTATACTTTGTGGCCGGACATAGACAGCAAATCAACTTTGGCGGCTTCAACATCAACAGGCACTTTGCCGCATGCTTGTGCTGCGTCAACGTGGAAAATGATTTTGCGTTCGCGACAGATTTCGCCGATGGCAGGAATATCTTGAACCACGCCGATTTCGTTGTTTACCCACATGACGGAAACGAGGATGGTGTCTTCGCGGATGGCGGCTTTCAGTACGTCTAAATCAACCAAACCGTTTTCTTGTACGTCCAGGTAAGTCACTTCGTAACCTTGGCGTTCGAGTTCGCGCATGGTGTCGAGCACGGCTTTGTGCTCGGTTTTCACAGTAATGAGGTGATTACCTTTAGATTTGTAGAAGTGCGCCGCGCCTTTGATGGCGAGGTTGTTGGATTCGGTCGCGCCGCTGGTAAAAACGATTTCTTTGGAGTCGGCGTTAATCAGGGCTGCAATGTCTGCGCGTGCTTTTTCTACCGCTTCTTCTGCTTCCCAGCCGAAGCTGTGGCTGTTGGAGGCTGGGTTGCCGAAAATATCGGACAGGTAGGGAATCATTTTTTCGGCAACGCGGCGGTCAACGGGAGTGGTGGCGGCGTAGTCGAGATAAACGGGGGTTTTGACGGTCATGGTTTGCTCTTTCGTTTGGTCATCTGCCTGCGGTCTTTGCCGCAAGTCGGTTTAATGAATGTGTGTAAAGGTAACGACATGACTGCTGTCGCTGCAGTTTTTTTGTTCAATGATGCTTTTCAGCGTAACGCTGCTGAGGTAGTCATTGATGGTTTTATTTAAGTTTTCCCAAAGGTCGTGGGTCAGGCAGGGGGCACCGTGGTTGCAGTTTGCTTTGCTGCCGCATTGTGTGGCATCCAGTCGGTCTTCGGCTGCGGAGATGATTTGTGCAATATTGATTTGCTCGGCGGGTGCGGCAAGGATATAGCCTCCGCCTGGGCCGCGTAGGCTTTCAACCAATCCGGCACGGCGCAGCTTGCTGAATAATTGTTCGAGGTAGGAGAGCGATATGCTTTGTCGTTCGCTGATGGCACTGAGTTTGACAGCGCCAGTTTGCGCGTTCATCGCCAAATCTATCATGGCGGTTACTGCAAATCGCCCTTTGGTAGTCAGTCTCATGGTGTGGTTGCCTGTGTGGGGCGTTTTTATTAGTGGGGGGAATTGTCTAATATCTGAGTGTTTCAGTCAAGTATGTGGCGGCTCGGTTTGATTGTTTGTTTAAATGGTGGCATTGGCTGATTTTTAAATTGGAAAATATTTTCTTTATTTTTCTTCAATTTGAATTTAAGGCCGTCTGAAAAAAGGCTATCAACCCTACAAATTTCAGGGTTAAAATGTTTTGATTTAATATTGATACTGATATAGATTATCAAAATTATTCTTAAAATTTAGTTGTTTTGATGGAGTAAAATAAATGAGGTGTTTGAAATGTTCAGACGGCCTTGACCATCCATCTTTACCTTAACAGAGGCAATCGACAATGAAATCTGATTTAAGCAAAATAACCTGTATCGAAGACTTGCGCCTTGTTGCCAAACGTAAAATGCCGCGTATGTTTTATGACTATATTGACTCAGGTTCTTGGACGGAAACCACTTATCGTGAAAATACTTCGGATTTTAAAGACATCCGTTTCCGTCAAAAAGTATTGGTTGATATGGAAGGACGCAGCCTTGAGACTAAAATGATCGGTCAGGATGTGAAAATGCCGGTGGCGATTGCGCCGACCGGTTTCACGGGCATGGCGCACGCCGACGGTGAAATCTTGGCGGCGCGGGCGGCGGAAAAATTTGGTATTCCGTTTACGCTGTCGACCATGTCCATTTGTTCGATTGAAGATGTAGCTGAAAACACCAGCTCGCCGTTTTGGTTTCAGCTTTATGTGATGCGCGACCGTGAGTTTATGGAGAACCTGATTAAGCGTGCAAAAGATGCGAATTGTTCGGCTTTGGTATTGACAGCCGATTTGCAGGTTTTGGGTCAGCGCCACAAAGACATCAAAAACGGCCTGTCTGCGCCACCGAAACCGACCATCGCCAATTTAATCAATCTGGCGACCAAACCGGAATGGTGTATGAAAATGCTGAACACGGAACGCCGCACCTTCCGCAATATTGTCGGTCATGCGAAAAACGTGGGTGATTTGTCTTCGCTGTCTTCATGGACTTCCGAACAATTCGACCCGCGCCTGAGCTGGGACGATGTAGCACGCATTAAAGATTTGTGGGGCGGCAAGCTGATTATCAAAGGCATTATGGAACCCGAAGACGCGGAAAAAGCAGCGAAAAGCGGCGCGGACGCATTGGTCGTTTCCAATCATGGCGGCCGTCAGCTTGACGATACTGTGTCTGCTATTAAGGCTTTGCCTGATGTGGTCAGCGCGGTGGGCAGCGACATCGAGGTTTGGATGGACAGCGGTATCCGCAGCGGTCAGGATATTTTGAAGGCTTGGGCTTTGGGTGCGAAAGGTACGATGATAGGTCGGGCGTTCCTGTATGGTTTGGGTGCGTATGGTGAAGAAGGCGTAACCCGTGCGCTGGAAATCCTGTATAAAGAAATGGATATTTCCATGGCATTTACCGGTCATCGCAATATTCAAGATGTGGATTTCAGCATTTTACGTTCTACGCGTTGGGCTCAAGATGAATTTTAATTTTTAAACATAAGAAAAGGCCGTCTGAAAATCTGTTTTCAGACGGCCTTTTTATAGACGGCTATTTCTCGTTTTTGCGATACCATTCAATGAAGGCATCGGGTTTGACAAAGCCTAATAAGGGTTCGCTATGACTGCCGTCGGCGCGGACAACAAACACGCCCGGAGGGCCGAAGAGACCGTATTCTTTCAGTAAGGCTTGATGGTCGGGAGTGTTGGCGGTTACGTCAATTTGGAAGAAGCGCTGCATATCGACCGCTTCGTGTACCTGCGGCTGGTTGAGCGTGTAGGCGGCCATTTCTTTGCAGGATACGCACCAGTCGGCGTAGAAATCAATCAGCACAGGTTTGCTTGGATCGGCTTTCAAGGCGGCATCCATAGCGGCTTTGAGTTCGCCGACATCGGTAAACATCTTGCCGTGGTCGGTTTCTTGTCCGGCTTCGGATGGCGGAACCAGCGTTAAGAAGTGGTGCAGGGCGGTGGTTTGTTTATTGAAGCTTTGCCAGCCAAACCACGAGCCGCCAATCAACAGTAAAAAGCCCAATACGGCGGCAACTGTTTTCAGACGGCCTTTTTGTTTGCCGGATTTCGCCAAAAGCATAAGGGCGGGAACAATTATCAGCAAGGTGTAGAGGCTGACTACTGCTAAATAAGGTAGATGCGGTGTGGCAAGGTATACGGCAACGGCCAGCAAGATGAAGCCGAATGCGTATTTGATGCCGTTCATCCAGTCGCCTGCTTTAGGCAGGATATGGCCGCCGAATGTGCCGATGATGATGAGCGGCACGCCGGTGCCGAGTGCCAAGACATAAAGCGCAAGACCGCCCAAGACGGCATCGCCGGTCTGGCCGATATAGCCCAAAGCAAATGCCAGCGGAGGTGCAACGCAAGGGCCGACAATCAGCGCGGACAAAATACCCATGATGAAGACGGAAATGATTTTGCCGCCGGAGAGTTTGTTGCTTTGGTTTTGGAAATAGGATTGGACGGAGTTGGGCAGTTGGATGTTGAAGAGGCCGAACATGGACATTGCCAGTACCACCATCAACGCGGCGGAGGCAAGTACGACCCACGGCTGCTGCAGCCATACGGTCAACAGCGCGCCGGTCAAACCGGCAATCACGCCGACCAAGGTATAGGTCAGTGCCAAACCTTGTACATAAACCATAGATAAGGTAAACGCGCGGCCTTTGCCGGCTTTTTTATCGCCCACGACAATACTGGAAACAATCGGCAGGAGCGGATACATGCAGGCAGTAAAGCTTAAGCCCAAACCTGCGACAAAAAACGCCAACAGATTGGCGTTTAAAGTATCCCAAGAGAGCTTGAAGCGACTGCTGTCGGGATTGTTTGCACTGGGCTGGGCAGGCATTGGGCCGTCTGAAGAGGCGGACGGTTGCAAAAAGCGGTCTTTGGCGGAAACCGGCTCATCGCTTTGCGGCTGGTAAACCCCGTTGCCTTTTACGTCAAACTCGGTATCCACCGGCGGATAACACACACCGGCCTCGGCGCAGCCTTGATAAGTCAGCGTCAGTTTGTATTGCGGCGCGGCTTGTTTGTAAGGCAGGTCAACCTGTGCGGTATGGTGGTAAACCGTTTGTTTGCCGAAGAATTCGTCTTCTTTTTCTTCGCCTTTGCTGAATTTGGGTTCACCCAAGACTTTGTCCGGATCGGTCGCCGCAACGATTTTGGACTGGTACATATAGTAGCCGTCAGCGATTTTGAACTGCACGCTGACGCCTTGATCAGTTACATTGACTTGAGGCACAAAGGCTTGCTCGGGTGGCAGCAAATCATTGGCATCTACTGCGAATGCGAAGCTGCTCAAGCCTAAAAATGCAATGAGGAAATAAAGGAATTTTTTCATAGTATCTACGGATATGCCGTTGAGAAACCGTCATTATAAATGATGGGGAAAACAATCGGCTTAATTTAAGTTAAAGATTACGCGAGTTGTCTAATTCTTTTGAATTATATCGGATTACAGTTAACCGTACATGAGCGATAGTCTCATGTTATCGTTCAATTTATGCCAAAGGCCGTCTGAAACGTTCAGACGGCCTTTGTTGCTATTTGGCTTAACTTTAAGGATAAGCGATATAAGCGTAAGCGGAATGGTTGTGTATCGATTCGAAGTTTTCGCTTTCGACGACAAATGATTCAATGCGTTTGTCGGCTATTAACACCGTGGCCACATCACGAACCATGTCTTCGACAAACTTCGGATTTTCGTATGCTTTTTCCGTTACATACTTTTCGTCAGGGCGTTTGAGTAAGCCGTAGAGCTGGCAGCTTGCCTGTGCTTCAACGTAATCGATGATTTCTTCAATGCCTACATCCGCATTCGCAATCAGGCTGACCGTTACATGCGAACGTTGGTTGTGCGCGCCGTATTGAGAAATTTCTTTGGAACACGGACACAATGAAGTAACCGGAACCATCACTTTCAGGCTGTGGCTGTATGTACCGTTTTTGATTTCACCGGTCAGGGTAACATCATAGTCGAGCAGCGATTGGATGCCGGAGACAGGCGCGCTTTTCTTGCGGAAAAACGGGAAGGAAACGCTGATTTTGCCGGAATGCGAATCCAACAGGGCAACCATATCGGCGGTCAGCTTGTGCAGCGTATCGAAATCCAAAGCATCAGTTTGTTTTTCCATCAGGGCGACAAAGCGCGACATATGCGTGCCTTTTTGGTCGGCAGGCAGGAAAACCGTCATGGTCAGGCGGGCGACGGTGGATTGTTCGCCTTCTTTGCTTTTGAGGGAAATCGGAAAGCGCAGGTCTTTGATGCCGACCTGATTAATCGGCAGGTTGCGTAAATCGCGGCTGGATTGCACGTCTGCAATGGCGTTCATGCGTTGTATGTCCTTCATGATAGGATTGTTGAGATGCGTGTAGGGGAATCGGCTCGTGTCGGCCGATTTGCAAATGCGAGATTATATCACTTGCTTTATCTGCCTGCATTGATTGTTTCTATTTTTCAGATAGTGATAAAATCTTCGATTATTCACATCTACATAGGCAGAGACCAAATGAAATTCGCCACGAAAGCCATCCATTCCAGCTACGATTGCGACGAACACAACCGCGCGCTGATGCCGCCGATTTATCAAAACAGTATGTTTGCGTTGCATGAGATTGGCGAAAATGTGCCTTACCGCTATTCGCGCCTGAGCAACCCGACCCGCCAAGTTTTGGAAGATACAGTTGCCGATTTGGAGCACGGTGCGGCCGGTTTTGCGTTTTCCAGCGGTATGGCGGGGATTGATGCCGTGTGGCGCACTTTCCTGCAACCTGGCGATACCATTGTTGCCGTCGCCGATATTTACGGCGGCGCTTATGATTTATTGGTCGATGTTTATCAAAAATGGGGGGGGAACGTTGTTTTTGCCGATTTGGGCAATCCTGACAATTTGGACGAGTTGCTCAAAGTGCACAATGTCAAACTGGTGTGGCTGGAAACGCCGTCCAATCCGCTTTTGCGTTTGGTAGACATCAAAGCGCTGGCCGCGAAAGCCAAAGCGGCCGGTGCGCTGGTCGGCATCGACAACACTTTTGCCACGCCGTATCTGCAACAGCCGCTGGATATGGGGTGCGATTTTGTGTTCCATTCCGCTACCAAATATTTGTGCGGCCATTCCGACGTATTGATGGGCATCGTTGTGGCCAAAACCAAAGAGCTGGCACAGCCTTTGCACGACATGATGGTACATACCGGCGCGATTGCAGGGCCGATGGACTGCTGGCTGGTGTTGCGCGGTATTAAAACGCTGGCTCTGCGCATGAACGCCCATTGTCAAAACGCACTCGAAATCGCGCGCCGTTTGGAAGGTCATCCTGCCATTGAAAAAGTGTTCTATCCCGGCCTGCCGTCGCACGAACATTACGAACTCGCTCAAGCACAAATGCCCAAAGGCATCGGCGGCGTGGTAACGGTTTATCTCAAAAACGACACGCGTGAAGCGGCCAATAGCGTGATTAAAAACATGAAACTGGTCAAAATGGCTTCCAGCCTCGGCGGCGTGGAAAGTCTGGTCAACCATTGCTATTCCCAATCCCACAGCGGCGTGCCGCATGATGTGAAAATGGAAATGGGCATCAAAGTCGGCCTGCTGCGTTTCTCTGTCGGTATCGAAGATGTGGACGATATTTGGAACGATATTTCCAAAGCATTGGATACAACTTTGTAAATAAGGCTTAAAGGCCGTCTGAAGGTGGATAGTTTTCAGACGGCCTTTAGCAATAAACAAGGAATAGATATGAAAACATTATTCGGTGCATTAATGAGTGTGGTAGTTTTGGCAGCTTGTACATCTCCTTCAGCATCTCAGCCTGAACAAGCCTCTAAAGCGCAGGTACAAACTCAACAAGCTGCGCAACCTACTTTAGCCGCCAAATGGCGTGTTGTCGCTTTCAATAAATTCGCTGAAAAAGAATTGGCAGATAAAAACGCCTATTTGGATTTCAGCAAAATGCCTAAGGCTTATGGCAATATGGGTTGCAACGGTATGATGTTTCAAGCGAATGTAATCGGAGCGGGCAAAATTGATTTTGGCCATATTGCGGTAAGCATGATGCTGTGTGAAGACATGAAGCTGGAAGATGCGTTTTTGCGCAAACAAAGCGTGTGGAACTATCGTTTTGACGGTAACGATTTGATTTTGGAACAAAAAGGCATCAGTATCCGTTTGCGTCGTGAATAATCTTAAAGGCCGTCTGAAAATAAATATTTCAGACGGCCTTTTGAATCTTTATAATAAGCCCTATTTGAAACTGATACCGAATATCAAGGAAACCTATTATGGCAGCTTCTCCAGAAGCCAAGTTTACCGAAGAAAAAGTCTTGTGGATCAAACACCATACACCTAAGCTGATGACTTTTGCCATCAGCCGTCCCGAGTCCTACCGTTTTTCGGCAGGGCAGTTTTCGCGCCTTGGTTTCCGTGACGGCGAGGGCTTTATTTGGCGTGCGTATTCCGTCGTGTCTGCCGAATACGCCGATACGCTTGAGTATTTCGCGGTGTTAATCGAAGGCGGCCCGATGTCGGCGCGTTTTGCTGCGATGAAAGAGGGCGACACCATTTTGCTGGATAAAACGGCTACCGGTTTCCTCTTGCCCGAGCGATTCCCCGACGGCAAAGACTTGGTCATGCTCTGCACGGGTTCCGGCATTGCGCCTTTCCTCTCCATTATCGAGCAGCCTGAAATTTGGCAGCGTTTCGACCGTTTGGTTTTGGCGCATTCCGTCTCTTATGCCGACGAGTTGATTTTCAACCAGCGCCTTGCTGATTTGAAAGGGCATCCGCTGATTGAAGAATATTTCCATAAATTCACTTTTGTTCCGGTCACCACGCGTGAGGAAACGGAAGGCGCATTGAGCGGTAAACGGATTCCCGAATTGCTGAAGAATGGCGGCTTGGAAGAAAAAGTCGGCTTCAAGTTTACCAAAGCCGATACGCGCTTTATGGTCTGCGGCAATCCGGCAATGGTCAAAGATACTTTCCAAGCCCTGATGGATTTGGGCTACGCCATGCACCGCAACCGCATCCCCGGCGAAATCATGATGGAAAATGGTTTTTAACAGATAAATGGTCAAAGGCCGTCTGAAAGTTTCAGACGGCCTTCAATATTAAATATAAACAGAAAATCAGAGAAAATATGAATATCAAACAATTTATCCAAGCCCTGCCCAAAGCCGAGTTGCACGTTCATATCGAAGGGACGTTCGAGCCGGAGCTGATGTTTGAAATCGCCAAGCGCAACCATATAGCAATTCCTTATGAAAATGTCGATGCGGTACGGCAGGCTTATGATTTTCACAATCTGCAGTCGTTTTTGGATATTTATTATGCCGGTGCCGGCGTATTGTTGCACGAGGCGGATTTTTACGATTTGACCCGCGCGTATCTTGAGCGTTGCCGTGAAGACAATGTCGTGCATACGGAAATATTTTTCGATCCGCAAACCCATATTGCGCGGGGTGTGGCGTTTGAAACCGTGATTAACGGCATTGTCCGCGCCTGTCATGAAGCCGGACAGCAATGGGGAATAAGCACGCGTTTGATTATGTGTTTCCTGCGTCATTTGTCGGAAGAAAGCGCATTTGAAACCTTAAATCAGGCTTTGTCTTATAAGGAACACATCATTGGCGTAGGCTTGGATTCGAGCGAGCAGGGGCATCCGCCGTCCAAGTTCGAGCGCGTGTTTGCGCAGGCGCGGGCGGAGGGTTTGTTGACGGTGGCACATGCCGGAGAAGAAGGTCCGCCGGAATATGTTTACGAGGCTTTGGACTTGCTGCATGTCCGCCGTATCGATCATGGCGTACGGGCGGAAGAAGATGAGGCATTGATGACGCGTTTGATTAAAGAGCAAATGCCGTTGACCGTTTGCCCATTGAGCAATTTGAAATTAAAAGTGTTCCCTGAAATGGCAAAACACAATTTGCGCCGTATGTTGCAACGCGGCGTGTTGGTAACCGTCAATTCCGATGATCCGGCGTATTTCGGCGGCTATATGAACCGCAATTTTGAAGCGCTTGCCGAGGCTTTGGATTTGAGTGTGGAAGAAATCAAAACCTTGTGCGCCAATTCGTTCCGCGCTTCGTTTTTAAGTGAGGCGGAAAAGGAAGAATGGATACGGAAGATTGAAAGTTTTCATGTTGAATCATGATAAAAGGCCGTCTGAAAGTTTCAGACGGCCTTTTATCATGGCGGTTAATAGTCGACTTTAATTTTAGGCGTTTCCTGCGCGGCTTTGTATTCTTCTTCCAATTCAAAGCGCAGCGGATACAAATTCAATTTTTCCATCAGCAGGCGGTCGCCGTCTTCGTCTGGATTGCCCGTAGTCAGCAGCTTGTCGCCGTAGAAAATCGAGTTTGCACCCGCCATGAAACACATGGCCTGCATGGATTCGGGCATATTGCTGCGGCCTGCGGATAGGCGGACGTAACTGTGCGGCATGGTAATGCGCGCGACGGCGATGGTACGGACAAATTCCGTCCAATCTAAATCTTCGGCATCGGCCAGCGGCGTGCCTTCCACTTTGACCAACTGGTTGATCGGCACGCTTTCGGGTTGCGGGTCGAGGTTGGCAAGGCTGGCAATCAGGCCTGCGCGTTCGGCGCGGGTTTCGTTCATGCCGACGATGCCGCCGCAGCAGACTTTCAAACCGGCATTGCGGACTTTACCCAAAGTATCCATGCGGTCTTCATGTTTGCGGGTGTGGATGATGTCGTTGTAGCGTTCGGGGTCGGTGTCGAGGTTGTGGTTGTAGTAGTCCAGGCCGGCTTTTTTGAAGTCTTCCGCCATGCCGTCTTCGAGCATGCCGAAGGTGCCGCACACTTCCATGCCCAAGCTTTTTACCGCGCTGATGATTTCGGAAACGACAGCCACGTCTTTAGGTTTAGGGCCGCGCCATGCCGCGCCCATGCAGAAACGGCTGGCGCCGCGCGATTGGGCAATTTTGGCTTTTTCGACGATTTCGTCCACATCCATCATCTGCTCTTTGCCCAGATTGGTGTTGTGGTGTGCCGATTGCGGACAGTAGGCGCAGTCTTCAGGGCAGCCGCCGGTTTTGATGGAGAGCAGGGTGGAGAGTTGGATTTCGCGCGGATTGAAGTTTTGGCGGTGGATTTCGGCGGCTTGGAAAACGAGGTCGAGGAAAGGCAGTCCGAATAAAGCCTCGACATCGCATTTTTTCCAATAACGCGCAGTCGGATGCGGCTTGCGCTCGGTTTGACGGCGCAAGGCTACGGGAGATACGGTCATAGTGTGTTCTTTCGTGTTTACAGCGGCGCAGTGTCGCTGACGGCTTGACTGCCGGCGCAATGACGGCAGCAGCAGGTTTGAAATCAATATAAAAGGCCGTCTGAAACGGCGCAGCAAGTGTAACGCTTTTGATAATGTAGGGCAAATGTTTCAGACGGCCTGAAATATGGTCTGCCCGGGTTTGCTATAATCGCATTTTTAATTTTTCCGTTTTCTTATGAACGCGCCCAAAGCCTTCGCCGTACTCGGCCCGACAGCCGGCGGTAAAACCGCACTGGCCTTAAATATTGCCCAATCGTTGCCGGTGGAAATCATCAGTTTGGATTCCGCGCTGGTGTATCGCGGCATGGACATCGGTACGGCCAAGCCGACTGCCGAAGAGCTTGCCGCCGTACCGCATCATTTGATTGATATTATCTCGCCGCTGGAAAGTTACAGCGCGGCGGATTTTGTCGGCGACTGCGTGCGCTTGGTGAACGAAATACATGCGCGCGGTCGCTATCCGCTGATTGTCGGCGGCACGATGATGTATTTCCACGCGCTGACGGAAGGTTTGAACGATTTGCCCGGCGCGGATGCGGCGGTGCGCGCACAGCTTCAGGCGGAAAAGAACGAACACGGTCTGGCAGGACTGTATCGCCGTTTGCAGGAAGTGGACCCGATTACGGCAGGCCGTCTGAAAGCCAATGACAGCCAGCGTATTGAACGCGCTTTGGAAGTCTATCTTCTGACCGGCAAGCCTTTGAGCGAACATTTTACAGAGCAGAAGCAGGCCGCGCCTTTATTGGATTTATGTACGGTTGCCCTGATTCCCGAAGACCGTCATTTGTTACACCGCCAAATCGAAAAACGCTTTTTAAATATGCTGGAACACGGTTTCCTTAATGAAATGCACGCCTTACGCCGTGATTATCCGCAACTGCATGCCGACATGCCGTCTATGCGCTGCGTGGGCTACCGTCAGGCTTGGGATTATCTCGAAGGCGAAACCGATTATGACACCTTTGTCGAAAAAGGCATTATCGCCACGCGCCAGCTTGCCAAACGCCAGTTGACCTGGTTACGGAAAATTCCTTTGGCGCACACGTTAGATCCTTACGCAGACAGCGATTATGTTCAGACGGCCTTAGCCTTGGCGCGTCGGCATTTTCAGGAATAATCCATGCTGACCACGCCACCACTTGCGCCTAAGACGTTGGCCGCATTAAAAGAATTAGGTATTTACACACTGGAAGATTTGCAAAAAATCGGCGCAGTCCGCGCGTTTCTATTGCTGAAAGCATCGGGTTTGACCATAACCAAAAGCACCTTGTGGCAACTGGATGCGTTGGTTTCAGGTGTGGATGTCCGGCATATTTCCGAGGAGAGAAAGACGGAGCTGGGCGAGGCCTTGAAAAACCATCCGCCTGTTGCCGTTTTCCCTTCGCAAAACGATATGGAAGCCTTTATGCGGTTGGCGATAGAACAGGCCAGACAATCGGCGGCATTGGGCGAAGTACCCGTTGGCGCGGTCATCGTACATCAAGGCGAGGTAATCGCAGCAGCACACAATACCTGCATTGGCGACCACAATGTCAGTCACCACGCCGAAATCAATGCGCTTGCCACCGCAGGTAAGGCCTTGCAAAACTATCGTTTGGAAGATTGCGATGTGTACATCACATTAGAACCTTGCACCATGTGCACCTCTGCCTTGATACAGGCACGGGTCGGGCGCGTGATTTATGGTGCGGCTGAACCCAAAACCGGCGCGGCAGGCAGCGTGGTTGATTTGTTTGCCGACAAACGTCTGAACAAGCATACCGCAATTTTCGGCGGTATATTGGCAGACGAATGCCAAAGCGTATTGCAGGATTTCTTTGCGGCCAAACGGAAGGCCGTCTGAATTTCAGACGGCCTGTCGGCAAAAATACTTTATTTTAAATTTTCGGATTTCCCATGTCAGTCAATCATTACGAAAACTTCCCAGTCGGCTCCATTGTGCTGCCGCGCCGTTTGCGCAAGCCGGTTCACGCCGTTTACGCTTTTGCACGGACGGCGGACGATATTGCCGACGAAGGCAATGCCGAAGCAGCCGAACGCCTGCGCCAACTGGACGAACTAAAGGCAGAGTTAGACCGTATTGCACAAGACGGGAAACCGCAAACGGCTTTGATGCAGCGTTTGTACAACGAAGCGATTGTGCCGTTTCAATTGCCGTTGCAGCCGTTTTATGATTTGCTGGCGGCGTTCAGTCAGGATGTGGTCAAAACCCGTTATGAAAACTTTGGCGAATTGATTGCTTATTGCCGTTTGTCCGCCAATCCGGTGGGGCGCATTATGCTGCATTTGTACGGGCAAACCGATGAAGTGAGTATGGCGCAAAGCGACGGCATTTGCACTGCCTTGCAGCTGATTAATTTCTGGCAGGACGTGGCGGTAGATTGGCAAAAAGGTCGCGTGTACATCCCTCAGGAAGATTTGCAGAAGTTTAAAGTTAGTGAAGAGCAGATTGCGGCCGGCAAAGCCGACTTTGCTTTTCAACGGCTGATGGCGCATGAGTGCCAACGTGCTTTTCAAATGCTGAAGGCCGGCTCGCCGTTGGGCAAAACCCTCAAAGGGCGAATCGGTTTTGAGCTGCGCATGATTATTGTCGGCGGCCAGTTGATTTTACAGAAGCTGGACGGTTGCAAATATGATTTGTTTAACCAGCGGCCGCTGTTGGATAAAAAAGACTGGATGATTATCATCAAACGGGCTTTGATGAAGAAATAAAAAAAGGCCGTCTGAAATTGAGGTTTCAGACGGCCTTGATGTTTTCTATTAGCGGTTTTTCAAACGGCTGATGCGGTTGTCCAAAGAAGGATGGGTGCTGAACCAAGAGTCTTTGGCATCACTGGCAATGCCCATTGCCGTCATGGTTTGCGGTAAATCGCTGGGGTTGCCTTTCAAGCGTTGCAGGGCGGCAATCATTTTCGGCGCGCCCACCAGTTTTGCAGCACCCGCATCGGCACGGTATTCGCGTTGGCGGCTGAACCACATCACAATAATGCTGGCAAGGAAGCCGAATACAACCTGCAAGACCATGCTGACCATGAAATATGTGCTTTGAGAAGTGCTGCCGTCATTGTTTCGCGCCACCATGCTGGAAACGATACGTGCCAAGAAGACGACAAAAGTATTCACAATACCTTGAATCAGTGTCAGCGTTACCATATCGCCGTTGCCGATGTGTGCCATTTCATGTGCCAAAACGGCTTCGACTTCATCGCGGGTCATGTGGTCGAGCAGGCCGGTGCTGACAGCGACGAGCGAGCTGTTTTTGGTGGCACCGGTTGCGAAGGCGTTAGGCTCGGGCGAGTTGTAAATGGCGACTTCCGGCGTTTTCAGATTCCATTGGCGGGCTTGCGCTTCAACGGTTGCTAACAGCCAAGCTTCTTCTTCGCTTTGGGGTTGATTGATGACGGTGGCGCCGACCGAATGTTTGGCGATGGTTTTCGACATCAGCAGGGAGACAATCGAGCCGCTGAAGCCGACGACTGCGGAATACGCCAACAGGCTGCCGACTTGGTCGGTACTGTTGATGCCCAAGATGGCCAAAACAACACGGATGACAACCAAAACGGCGATATTGGTTGCGATAAACAAGAAAATGCGTTTCACCGATTATTCCTTTTTAGTGCGGTTTGTGAGGTGATTTTTATATGGGCGCATTGTCTCAAAAACTCTATAGAGATGAAACAGCATGATAGGCAAAGGTATGCAAATTCAAAGCAATTGAAGCAAAGGCCGTCTGAAAAGGCAGTCTCAATCAGTGAGAATCGCTTTTCAGACGGTCTTTGATAGGTAAAACTATCTGCCGGCTTCTTCCAGCCAGTTGCGCGGTATGAGGAATTGATTGAGGCGTGCTTCGGGCGAACCTTCTTCCGGCGCATATTGATACTCAAAGCGCACCAAAGGCGGCAGGGACATCAAAATGCTTTCCGTGCGTCCGCCGCTTTGCAGGCCGAACAGCGTGCCTCTGTCCCAAACCAAGTTAAATTCCACATAGCGTCCGCGACGGTAGAGTTGGAAATCGCGTTCACGTTCCCCATAAGGCGTGTTTTTGCGTTTGGCCACAATCGGCAGATACGCTGCGATATAGCCTTCCCCAACTGTCTTGATAAAATTCAGGCAGGTATCGAAATCCCAGCGGTTTAAATCGTCAAAAAACAGACCGCCCACGCCGCGTGTTTCGTTACGGTGTTTCAAGTAGAAATATTCGTCACACCATTGTTTGAATTCAGGATAAACCGATTCACCAAATGGCGCGCATACGTCTCGCGCTACGGTGTGCCAATGCACAATATCTTCTTCAAAAGGATAAAACGGCGTCAAATCAAAGCCACCACCAAACCACCAAACCGGCTCGGCATTTTCAGGATAGGCAATAAAAAAGCGCACGTTCGCATGGCTGGTCGGGACATAAGGGTTTTTCGGATGAATGACCAGCGACACGCCCATGGCTTCAAACGCCGCGCCCGCCAGTTCAGGACGATGGGCCGTGGCAGAAGCAGGCATTTTGCTGCCTTTCACATGAGAAAAATTCACACCGGCCTGCTCGAATACTGCGCCGTTTTTCAATACGCGTGTTTCGCCGATGCCCAGTTTCCCCGTCCATGCTTCATGCACAAATTCGGCTTCGCCATCTTCTTGCTCCAAAGCGGCGCAGATTTGGTTTTGCAGGGTTTTGAGGAGGTTTAGAACAGATTCTGTGTGCATGATATTTCCTTGATGGTTTTGTACTTACAAAATGACAGGGCGAAAGATGATTTAAGCTTTTAAAACTGAGTGTTATTTTACTATTGCTTTGTTATGGGTAAATTTTTGCATGAGCTTATCTTGTAATCAAGCTTGACTCATCAGCAATAGAGTGAAAGGTATCGATGATGTGGCGATACCTTTCAGACGGCCTTGATTTATTCAGTAAAAAAAGTATGTGCGCCCAAATAGTTTTTGGCGTAAAACGGGGTGGAAAGTTTTTCGGTTTTGATGGTTTTGCCGCTGCTGGGTGCGTGGATAAATTCGCCGTTGCCGATGTAGAGGCCGACATGGGAATATTTGTGTGCGCCGCCGGTGTTGAAAAAGACCAGATCGCCGGCTTTTAATTTGTCATCGGAAATTTTACGGCTGGCGGCGGCCATATCGCGTGCGGTGCGTGGCAGATTAACATTGAGGGCGTTTTTATAGACGAATTGGATCATGCCGCTGCAGTCAAAGCCTGTGGCTGTGGTGCTGCCGCCCCATTTGTAGGGCGTGCCGATCAGACCCATGCTGTGAAGCATCAATTCCTGCGAACCTTGTGTGCGGTTGATATGGGAAATGCGGACAGGTTGGACTTTTCTGGCGGTTGTTTGCGGCTTGTGGGATTTGTGCTTGCCGGTGGTGCCGCAGGAGGCCAACAATAGGCCGGTAGTACAAACAAATAGGGTTTTGCAGATGAGTCGAGACATGATGAATTCCTCCGGCCGCATGATTTATGTTTTCAGACGGCCTCTATAATAATCCTTCTATGGGCAGGATGGACAGGATTTTTGAAGTAACCCGTTTCCAGAATTTGGCTTCTGGTTCTTGTGCGTAAGTTCGTTTTTCGCTTGGGTCATACCAGTATAGTTTATTGTAATTGCCAAGCGTTACCTGATAGGCGTAGTTTGGGGTGGTTGTAACGAGGGTGCGCTGCATTTGGCCTGCAATTTCAGGACTTTCGATGACGACACCCATTTCGGTATTGAGCCGTGCGGAACGTGGGTCGAGGTTGAATGAGCCGATGAAAATACGTTTCTCGTCTACGATGAATGTTTTGGCGTGCAAGCTGGTGGCGGAGCTACCGGTCAAGCCGCGGTCTTTGGAGGTCGGAACGGCGTGGTTTGGCTGGAGCTCGTAAAGTTTGACCCCGGCTTTAAGCAAGGGTTTGCGGTACTTGACGTAGCCGGAATGGACGGCAGCAACGTCGGTCGCCTGAAGGGAATTGGTCAGGACGGTAACGTCCACGCCGTTGTGAATCAGCTTTTCTATGGCCTTAACGCCTGATTTTGTGGGTACAAAATAAGGGGAGACAAGGTAAACGCTTTTTTCTGGTTGCTTGAGGGCATCTTGCAGGCGTTCGGAAATAGGTGGTTTGTGCCGGTCGCGGTCTAAGCCTTTGGCCGGATCGTCGCTGATTAAACGTGTGCTGACGCTTTGCCATTCCATAAGGTTGCTCTGCATTTTTTGATAGAGACTGGAATGCTCGATGCTTTGGCGATAGCGGATGAGCGTTTGATTCTTATCTTGGTCAGTGTAATTAAGTTCGGCCAGTCCTTTTTGCAGGTTTCCCCATTTGATGATACTGGTCGCATTATAGGCGGAATGGCTTGCCCAATAGCGGTCGAAGTCTTGGGAAACTTCGGTTACTACGCGGCCTGTGGCGAGGATATCGAGGTCGGCAAAGATGGTATCGTCGTTAACCTTAAAATATTCGTCGCCGATATTGCGTCCGCCCAAAATGGTGGCACGGTTATCGGCGGTAAACGATTTGTTGTGCATCCGGCGGTTAAGTCGCGGGAAGTCGGCAACGTAGCCGAGTGCACGCCATTTTCTGAAAATAAAGGGATTAAACAGACGGACTTCAATATTGGGATGATTGTCGAGTGCCAGAAGGAGATCATCCATGCCGTTGGTGTTATTATCGTCCAGAAGCAAACGCACACGGACGCCGCGTTCGGCCGCGCGATGAATCAGGTTGAACAGAAGCTTGCCGGAGATGTCGTTGTGCCAGATATAGTACTGCAAATCGAGGGTATGGTCGGCGGATTCAATTAAGGCTGCTCGGGCAACAAAGGCTTCATGGGCATCGTTCAGCAGATAGATATGGGAAATATTGGCATTGGAGGGGGTAGAAGGAATACTTAAGGCACTGTCCAGTCGCGGCGTTGAAGGGATGTCAAGATAACTGCTTTGGGTGCGTTCGTCCAGTGATGGCAAAAACGCGGCGCAACCGCCCAATAGCAGGGTATAAAGAAAGGGAAGATGAAATTTCATGGGAAACCGGTACAAACAATCCCTACCTAAATGACATTTAGGCAGGGATCGAATTGAAATTAGGTTGCTTGAATCAGCTTAGAAGGCAACATAATTTGCCGGATTGACCGGTTTGCCGTTTTGACGGATTTCAAAGTGCAACTGGGTACGAGATGCATCGGTATTACCCATGTGCGCAATGGTTTGGCCGCGTTTCACGGTTTGGTTTTCATTAACCAGCAGGCGTTGGTTGTGGCCGTATGCGCTCAAAAATGAGGAGTTGTGTTGGATGATGACCAAGTTGCCGTAACCGCGTAACCCTGAGCCTGCGTAAACGACTTTACCGTCTGCCGCTGCAACAACAGGCTGGCCTTGCGTACCGGCGATATCCACACCTTTGTTGCTGCCGCCGAAGTTGGCGATAACGTTACCGGTAGTCGGACGCTGCCATGTGATGCCGCTTACGTTGCGGCTGCTGCCAGTAGATACGGTTGGCGTATTGGCAGGAGTGCTTGGGGCCGGAGCAGTGGTTGTCGTTGTTGGAGTAGAAGGTTTGCTTGCTGAAGCTGCAGGTGCAACGTAGCCTTCAGGTTTCACGCGCAGGGTTTGACCAATGCTGATAGTGTTGTCGGCCAAGTTATTCCATGCACGCAGATTGTCTTGGGTAATGTTGTAGCGTTTGGAGATGTTGTAAACGGTATCACCACGAACAACAGTATGTGTCGCTGCATTAATATCAACAGGCGCGTAAGAAGGCGTGTAAGTGCCGGTGCTGCCGCTGTTGTATGTTGGAGCAGGTGTACTTGCCGGCGGAGTGTATGGAGCATCTGCCGCTGGGCTGGTGTTGGTATTGTAAGGCGCTGCACCGTAAGGATTGTCAGCGGTAGAGCCTGTTGTTGAACCACCGCTTTGTGTGCCGACGACTACAGGAGCCGGTTGTTGGCTGGCACAGGCTGCAAGTAATAAAACCAAAGCTGCCGATCCGGCATAAGATACACTTTTTTTCAACATGTTAATGACTTTCGTATTCGGGTAATTGTTCTCGTCGGAGCATATCATAATAAAAATATGCTTGTTTCTCAAGTGTTCGGCTGTTAGGGACTGTTAAGGCGCAGGGATTTCTGACCAAAAGGAAGCGGTTTGCTCCATTTGTCCGTAGGCAGTCAAATCGACTTGCAGGGGGGTAATCGTGATGAAGCCGGACGCGCATTCGCCAAAGTCGGTACCTTCTTCGCTGTCGGAAACATCGCCGACCGGCCCAATCCAATAAATTTGTTCGCCACGTGGATTATACATGGGAACAATGCTTTGTTCATGATGGCGACGACCAAGCCGTGTCATTTTTATGCCTTGGATATCCTCAGGTGCGACGGCAGGGATATTGATGTTCCATAAGATGGGTTCGGAAATAGGGCGTTTGAGAAAGTAGGAAAGCAGCATCCAAGCGGCTTTTTCTGCAGTTTCCCAATAACGGCCGCTGGAGTCGGCAAGCGAGAAAGCAATGGCAGGAATGCCCATTAAATAGGCTTCCGTCGCGGCGGCAACCGTACCGGAATAAAGCGTATCGTCGCCCATGTTCGCGCCGTTGTTAATGCCGGACAAGACTAAGTCGGGTTTGAAGTCGGCAAGGGCATGCTGGCCGACATGAATGCAGTCGGTCGGAGTACCGTTAACATAGTAAAACCCGTTTTCCGCCTGTTTCAGTTGTAAAGGACGGTCTAAAGTCAGGGAATTGCTGACGCCGCTGCGATCGCGTTCGGGCGCAACCACCCTGACATTGGCAAATTCTGCGCACACTCTTGCCAAAACAGCCAAACCGGGCGCAAGATAACCATCGTCGTTTGAGATTAATATGTTCATGTGACAATATTGTGTCTATCGGTAAGATGGGCGGTATTGTACTGGTTTGCTTAAGCGATTGTCCACGAATCGGCAACGTTTGGGCGGAAAGGATAATAATGAAACATTATGAGTTAGACCCCAAAGCTTTATTGGGCAGCGTGATTGCTTCAGACGGCAATCAGGAGATTGTTCAGCTTTCACTGCAGAAGAACAATGAAATTCCGGCATATGAGGCGGATGCGATTATTTTGCTTTTGGTTTTAAACGGCAAAGCCGAAATCAAAACGGTGGACGAAGTTTTGCAGACTGAAGGCTTGCAAGTTATCCGTCTTGAGCCGATGGAAGCGCACAGCATTCGCGCGTTAGCTGATAACACCAATATTTTGGTTATCAAACAATTAATTCACGAAACAGGTCTCAGCAAACGTTTGAGATTTGGAAGTTGCTGTCTGTAATGGCAATAAAGGCCGTCTGAAAAGTTTCAGACGGCCTTTTTAAAATCAACTAGATTTATTTCAAACCTTTTTTCACCAAGTCTTCATAACCGCCATGGTTGGTTACGTTGGTGTAGCCGGCTTTTTTCAGCTCAGTCAGCGCAGCTTCTGCTCGGCGGCCGCTGCGGCAGTAGAGGTTTACCGGTGCGTTTTTATCCGGGCTGACGGATTTGATGCGGTCAACGATTTGGTCATGCGGAATATTGAGCGCACCTTGCAAATGGCCTTCTTTAAATTCTTCGGCAGAGCGGACATCAATCCAAACGCCTTTTGCTTTTGCAGGTTGTGCCGCGCTTTTTTCAACTTTAGGCATAGAGGCTGCGGAAGCGGCCAAAGGAGTGGCAATAGCGGCGGCAAAAAGTACGGCGGTCAGCAGTTCCTTCATGGTTCAATCTCCTATTAGACAGAAAACAATATGATAACTTTATCAGTTTAGCATTTCATCAGGCCGTCTGAAAGGGGAGTTGGCTTTCAGACGGCCTGATTTTACAAACCGATTAGCGTTGGGTTTCTACTGCTTCCAAAGCGCGTAAAGCGTAGGTATAAGCGGCACCTGCGTTCAGGGCGATAGCAGTGGCCAATGCGCCGGCGATTTCACTTTCGGTTGCCCCAGCTTTGGCTGCGGCGGCTGCATGCACGCTGATGCAGCTTTCGCAACGCGTGGTAATGGCAACGGCAATGGCGATCAGTTCGCGTGTTTTGGCATCCAGTGCTTCGGCAGCGGCTGCTTGATCCAGTGCGCCGTAGGCTTGCAGCATTTTAGGATGGTTTTTACCCAGTTCGCCGAATGCTTTTTTTACCAAGGCGGTATGTTCAGGCCAGTCTTTAAACATGATATGTCCTTTCTTAATGTGAGTGGATAAGATAAAAAATCCTATCCGTTTGTGTTTGGTGTGTGTATTATTGCAATAATTGGAAGAATAAAATCGTCAAAACATCTCATTTATTGGTAAAAAACACTATGGATATTTTGGATAGGCTGGTCGAATTGGCGCAGGTAAGAGGCAGCGTGGATGTTCAATGTCTGTTTCAGGGGGAGTGGTATGTACGGCATGAATCAAAGCGTGCGCATGGTTTGGTACATATCGTAACTGCCGGTTCGGGTTATATCCGAATTGATGGGGAGCAAGAGGCTAGGCTGCTGAGTGCGGGGGATATCATTTTTTTCCCGCGAAGCGTAGGGCATACTTTGAGTAGCGACAGCAGTTGTGAAAATCTCGGCGTCAACGTGCTGACGAGTGAAAAAGGCGCATTTAAAGTCAAGCAGAGTCATGCAGGAGGCGATGCGGCTTTGCATCTTTTCTGCGCGCGGTTTGAATATGAAGCGCAGGCAGATATTATGGTGGGGCTGCCTGACACAGTTTTGCTGAATATCAACCATCCTTCTTTACAGTATTTGGTGGCATTGTTGCAATATGAGAGCAGCCAGGCTTTGTCCGGTTCGGTAGCGGTTGTGAATGCATTGGCTTCTGTGTTGCTGGTATTTCTACTTCGAGCTAGCCTGGAGAAAAATGGGGAAGCACAATTAAGCGGTTTGCTGAATGGTTGGCAGGACAAACGCCTGCGGAATCTGCTTCAGGCAGTAGTGGATAAGCCGGAAGAGGAATGGAATATCGAGAAAATGACCGCGATTGCCAACTTGTCTCGCGCCCAGTTAATGCGGGTATTTAAGCAGCAGACGGGAACAAGCCCGCATGCCTTTGTAAACAGTATCCGCTTACAGCAGGGGGCATTATTGTTGAAACAGACGGCGGATTCGGTTTTATCGGTTGCGCTCTCGGTCGGTTTTCAATCGGAAACGCATTTTGGCAAGGCATTTAAAAAGCAATATGGAATATCGCCGGGGCAATATCGAAAAAATGATCGTACTGATGAAGCGGCAGCACAAGCGGAAGAAATGCCGATTTATTTTATTTGAACAGATGATAAAAGGCCGTCTGAAAGTGTAAAAAAGAAATCTAGGATTTCTAAAACACTTTTCAGATGGCCTTAATTTTAAAATGCGTCAATCAGACGGTATTAGTCCAGTTTTTTGAAATGACGGCGACGTTCCAATTCGCTCAGGTAGCGTTTACGCAGGCGGATGGATTGTGGCGTGATTTCAACCAGTTCGTCATCGTCGATGAACTCAACTGCACCTTCCAAAGTTAATTTGATAGGCGTAGTCAGGCGCACGGCCTCATCTGTACCGCTGGCACGGACGTTGGTCAGTTTTTTGCCTTTCAGAGGGTTTACCACCAAGTCGTTATCACGGCTGTGGATACCGATAATCATGCCTTCGTAGACTTTGTCGTTTGGAGAAACGAACATACGGCCGCGGTCTTCCAAGTTCCACAGGGCGTAAGCAACAGCTTCACCTTGCTCTTGAGAAACCAGTACGCCGTTGTGACGGCCGGGCATATCAGGTTTAACCGGAGCATAGTCGTCAAAAACGTGGCTCATCAAGCCGGTACCGCGGGTCAAGGTCATAAATTCACCTTGGAAACCGATCAGGCCGCGTGCAGGAATATGGTATTCCAAACGGGTACGACCGTTACCGTCGCTTTCCATATTGGTCAATTCGCCACGGCGACGGCCAAGCTCTTCCATAACGGCGCCTTGGTTGTCGTCCGGTACGTCCACGGTCAGGTTTTCGTAAGGCTCGCATTTTTGACCGTTGATTTCACGGAATACCACGCGCGGTTTACCGACTGCCAATTCAAAGCCTTCACGGCGCATGTTTTCCAACAAAATGGTCAGGTGCAATTCGCCACGGCCGGAAACGCGGAATACATCAGCGTCGGCAGTATCTTCAACACGCAGGGCAACGTTGGTCAGCAATTCTTTTTGCAGGCGGTCGCGGATTTGGCGGGAAGTCACGAATTTGCCTTCAGTACCGGCCAAAGGAGAAGTGTTGACCATAAAGTCCATGGTCAGGGTCGGCTCGTCCACGCTCAACATAGGCAAGCCTTTAGGATTGTCTTTGTCGGTAATGGTTACGCCGATACCGATGTCTTCGATACCGGAAATAATCACGATGTCGCCGGCTTCAGCTTCTTCCAAAGGTACGCGTTCCAAGCCTTGGAAGCCCAACAGCTGGTTGATGCGGCCTTGGGCGACTTGTTCTTCATGATTCATAACAGCAACGACTTGGCCGGGTTTGATGCGGCCGTTCAAGATGCGGCCGATACCGAGGCGGCCGGTGTAGTTGTCGTAGTCCAGTTGGGAAATTTGCAGTTGCAGCGTTTCGTCCGCACTGCCACTTGGTGCAGGCGTATGTTTTAAGATGGTCTCAAACAGAGGACGCATATCGTTGCTCTCGTCGGTTTCTTCCAATTTGGCAAAGCCGGAGAGGCCGGAAGCGTAAACGATAGGGAAGTCCAATTGTTCGTCTGTTGCGCCCAAGTTGTCGAATAATTCGAATGTTTGGTCGATAACCCAGCTTGGACGGGCAGACGGTTTGTCAATTTTGTTGATAACAACGATAGGTTTCAGACCCAAAGCCAAGGCTTTTTTGGTCACGAAACGGGTTTGCGGCATAGGGCCTTCTTGTGCGTCAACCAATAGTACGACGCAGTCAACCATGCCCAATACACGTTCCACCTCGCCACCAAAATCGGCGTGTCCCGGGGTATCTACGATGTTAATGTGGTAGCCTTCGTATTCGATGGCGGTATTTTTAGCGAGAATGGTAATGCCGCGTTCTTTTTCAAGATCGTTGCTGTCCATGACGCGTTCTTCGACTTGCTGGTTGGAACGGAATGTGCCGGACTGACGCAGCAATTGGTCAACTAATGTGGTTTTGCCATGGTCGACGTGGGCGATGATGGCAATATTGCGGATTTGTTTCATGATGATTTATGTGTTTCAGCTAGGTGCTTAAAAAAAAGATAACTGGTAATTATAGCACGATTCCTAAGTATTGACCGAGTAGAAGATTCAAAAAAATAAGGCAAAAGCAGTTGAGAATAATTCATAATTAAATTTGATTGATTTTGTTGGATTATTTGCTTTTATTTATGGTTAACGAATGTAAATGTTTTTGAATAATGCAATGGATTCTTAATACCAATGTCAAAAAATTGTTATTAAAAACAGGGGATTAATTTTTCAGACGGCCTTTTAGGCGGGTTAAATTTTTTGATAATTGTTTGTATTTTAAATAGAAAATTTGTCAAAAGTGCTACTTGTGCATACAATTACCTCATTCCATTACAACACACGAATCTTCATTTCGTGATTATCAACTTTTAAAAGAAAGAGAAAGAATTATGCAAGGCAACCAAGCAGTTATTGATTACATGAACGAATTATTGTCTGGTGAGTTGGCTGCTCGCGACCAATATTTTATCCACTCTCGCATGTACTCTGAATGGGGTTACACCAAACTGTTCGAACGTTTGAGCCACGAGATGGAAGAAGAAACCACTCACGCCGAAGACTTCATCCGTCGTATCCTGATGTTGGGCGGTACGCCTAAAATGACCCGTGCCGAACTGAATATCGGTACTGACGTAATCTCTTGCCTGAAAGCAGACTTGAACACTGAATACGAAGTACGCGATGCGCTGAAAAAAGGCATCAAATTGTGCGAAGAAGCTCAAGACTACGTTACCCGCGATTTGATGGTTGCCCAACTGAAAGACACTGAAGAAGATCACGCTCACTGGTTGGAACAACAACTGCGTCTGATCGAATTGGTCGGCGAAGGCAACTACTACCAAAGCCAACTGTAATCTAGCCTATAACATATAAGGAGCTGAATATGAAAGGCGATCGCTTAGTTATTCGCGAGCTGAACAAAAACTTAGGTTTGTTGCTGATTACCATTAACCAATACTTCCTGCATGCCCGCATTTTGAAAAACTGGGGCTTTGAAGAATTGGGTAGTCATTTCTACAAACAATCCATCCGCGAAATGAAATCCGCAGATGATTTGATCGAGCGTATTTTGTTCTTGGAAGGCCTGCCTAATCTGCAAGAATTGGGTAAACTGTTGATCGGTGAATCTACCGAAGAAATCATTGCCTGCGATCTGAAAAAAGAGTATGAAAAACATGATGCTCTGGTTGCAGCCATCGCTCTTGCAGAAGAGCAACAAGACTACGTCAGCCGTGATTTGTTGGAAAAACAAAAAGACATCAACGAAGAACACATCGACTGGCTCGAAACTCAGCAGGAATTGATTGGTAAAGTTGGTTTGCCAAACTACCTGCAAACAGCGGCGCAAGAGGACTAAAACACAAACCACTGCCAAATATAGCAGTCCCTGCTCCCATCAACGGCATATCTTTACGGATATGCCGTTTTCTTTTATAGAAATGCTTAAAGGCCGTTTGAATGTTCAGACGGCCTTGATTTTATATCACTTTTAAACGGTACAGATAAGTAGTTTCCTTGTTTCTGGCAAATGCCAAAGGATCGGATTCATCTATTGCTTTTTTGTGTTTCGGTTTGGTTTTCAAAATATCGACTACATTGAGCGAGGCCGTCTGAAAGCATTGGTTTAGAAAGTCTTTGTCGCGCAAATGCAAGTGTTCTGCCAAGTCGGAAATAATCAGCCAGGCTTCGCCGTTTGGATTTAAGTGATGACGTACGCCGTTGAGGAACGTAGTTAGCATGGCATGATTGGGGTCGTAAAGGGCAGTCTCAATAGTGGAGGTCGGTTTTGCCGGCAGCCAAGGCGGATTGCAGACGATAAGGTCGGCGCAAGTTTCGGGAAATAAATCAATCGATTGGATGTCGACAGCTTTATCCAAGCCTAGGCGCTCAAGGTTTGCTGTGGCGCAGGCTATTGCTTTTGGGTTGGTGTCTGTGGCAATGATGTCGGGTATGCCTCGTTTGGCGAGAATAGCGGCAATAACGCCTGAGCCGGTGCCGATGTCAAAGGCAGTCTGAATATTGGGAGCGAGTGGTGTTTGGCTGATTAAATCCAAATATTCGCCACGCAGGGGAGAGAATACGCCGAAAGGAACATGGATTTTTCCGTCTAGCTGTGGAATGTCTATGCCTTTTTTGTGCCATTCGTGCGCACCGATAAAGCCCAGTAATTGATTTAGCGGTAAGAGAAACGGTTTGTCGTTTGGTGTGTCGTAAACATCGTACAGGGCGGCGTAGATGTCGGGTGCGCGTGCATTGTCCAGTTGAAAATTCGGTTGGATTTCAACGGCAAGCATATTGAGCAAACGGCTTTGCTGAGCCTGTTTCATACGGTGGGCATGAAAGGCCGTCTGAATATCGGCGGGTGCGCCTTTCTTTTTTTCAGATGGCCTGCGGATACGTTTTTTCATTGCAGATAAGACTTGCTTGGCATTGTGAAAATCGCCAGTCCAAACGGTTGCAGTTTGCGCGTGGGCATTTTTTAAAATTTCTGCTGCACCTGCTTCTTGTATGTAAACCGCCTGCTTAGGCGGCTTTTGTGTGCTTTCGTTGCGCCATTCGATGTCGGAACGGTCGGTAGGGATGGTGTGGAACATAATGTGTTTCAAATCAGGGAAATAGGGGATTAGTTTACTATATTTAGGATGTGTTCGGTTCGAGAGGGGCTGTTAATAGTCTAAATTAGACAAAATGTATAAAATTTTTTAGGTTTTAAAAATTATACCAATATTTTGATAAAAATAGATTGTCGTTTTGTCTAAAATGAGTATAATGCAAAACCAGAACACAATAATCTTAATCAGATTTGGACAAGGAACATCATGCAATTAGACATTGACCGTTTGGTTGCCTATTTTGGCGGCGTCAACGCGCTGGCCGAAGCCCTGAAACAGCACGACCCGGAAAATGCTGCGACCACTGCGGCTATCTACAAATGGCGTACACGCGGTTCCCTGCCTTTGGCTCAGTTGCAAAAACTGACCGCTTTGGCGGAAGCACAAGGCAGACCGCTTGATTTGAATGCTTTTTTACAAAAAAATGAATCTCTGGAGAGAACAGAAATGACACAAACCAACCGCGTTATCATTTTTGATACCACTATGCGCGACGGCGAGCAGTCGCCTGGTGCATCCATGACCAAAGAGGAGAAAATCCGCATTGCCCGCCAGTTGGAGAAAATGGGCGTGGATGTGATTGAGGCGGGTTTTGCCGCCGCCAGCCCGGGCGATTTCGAGTCGGTTAATGCGATTGCCAAAATCATTACCAAATCTACAGTTTGCTCATTAGCTCGTGCCGTTGAAAACGATGTGCGTAAAGCAGGCGAAGCTGTTTCCCCTGCTCCGAAAAAACGTATTCACACTTTTATCGCCACCAGCCCGATCCACATGGAGCACAAACTGAAAATGAAGCCGCAGCAGGTCATTGATGCGGCGGTCAAAGCGGTGAAAATTGCCAAAGAATACACTGACGATGTGGAATTTTCTGCCGAAGACGCAGTGCGTTCGGATTTGGACTTCCTTGCCAAAATCTTTACGGCGGTTATTGAAGCGGGGGCGACTACTATCAACATTCCCGATACTGTCGGCTACTCCATTCCTTCCGTATGGTACGAGCGTATCAGCAACATCATCAAAAGCGTTCCCAATGGCGACAAAGTAGTTTGGTCGACCCACTGCCATAATGACTTGGGTATGGCGGTTGCCAACTCGCTGGCCGCTGTTCAGGCAGGCGTGCGTCAGGTGGAATGTACCATCAACGGCTTGGGCGAACGCGCGGGCAATGCCAGCCTTGAAGAAATCGTGATGGCGTTGAAAGTGCGTCATGATTTGTTTGGCTTGGAAACTGGCATCGATACCACGCAAATCGTGCCGGTATCCAAACTTGTGTCCACCATTACCGGCTATCCGATTCAGCCAAATAAAGCAGTAGTTGGTGCAAATGCCTTTGCGCACGAATCAGGCATCCATCAAGACGGCGTGTTGAAACACCCTGAAACCTATGAAATCATGACTGCCGAATCAGTCGGCTGGTCAACTAACCGCCTGACTTTGGGCAAACTCTCCGGCCGCAGCGCATTCCGCAGCAAGCTGGCAGATTTGGGTATTGAGTTGGAAAGTGAAGAGGCATTGAATGCTGCATTTGCACGCTTCAAAGAGCTGGCGGATAAGAAACGCGAAATCTTTGATGAAGACCTGCACGCTTTGGTGTCTGACGAAATGGGCAATATGAATACCGAAAGCTACAAATTCATTTCCCAAAAAATCAGCACTGAAACCGGCGAAGAACCGCGCGCCGATATTGTGTTCAGTATTCGCGGTGAAGAAAAACACGCTACCGCTACCGGCTCCGGCCCTGTTGACGCAATCTTCAAAGCCATTGAAAGCGTAGCACAAAGTGGCGCAACCTTGCAGATTTATTCTGTCAATGCGGTAACTCAAGGTACAGAAAGCCAAGGCGAAACTTCCGTCCGTCTGCAACGTGGCGACCGTGTGGTCAACGGCCAAGGTGCGGATACCGACGTATTGGTGGCAACTGCCAAAGCCTATTTGTCTGCGCTGAGTAAATTGGAATTCGGTCAAGCCAAGCCTAAAGCACAAGGCAGCGGCATGATTTGATTTATTGAAAAGTAAAGGCCGTCTGAAATCGTAGTGATACGTTTCAGACGGCCTTTTTTATTTGGTTAAAAAATAGTTTGTTTATTGAAGTTTAAGCAGTCGGTCTTGTTCGACAGACAATACGCCGTTTACTTTTTTGAAATAGGCAATGGCATCTTCAATATTGGTCTTGGAGGACGGACGAATAGCAATGCCATGCAGGTTTTTGTATTCGTAAACTAAAGTTGCACCGGAGGTTTTCACTGCTTTTAGCAATGGCGCAGAACCGATTTGGGCATCATAGAAGATAATCAGGTTGCCAGTAGTATCTTGGGCTTGCTGCTGAGATGGAATAGCAGTTGATTGAGTGGGAGTGCTTGGGCTTTGGCAGGCGCAAAGCAGGGTGGAAAGTAGGAGAAATGCTAGGGTTTTCATGGCATTAATTCAATTTGATAAAAGACTAAGGCCGTCTGAACAATCATAAAACGAAATCAAAGCTTCCATTTACAACGTTCAGACGGCCTTTGTCAGTTATGCTTCAGGCAATTCCATGGCTAGAACGGTTTGTTCTTGTTTGGCACGGAAAGCGGCCAATTTTTCAGCCAATTCAGGATTTTCGTTGGCTAAAAGTGAAATGGCAAATAGCGCTGCATTGGCCGCACCGGCTTCGCCAATGGCAAATGTGGCAACAGGAACGCCTTTGGGCATTTGCACAATCGAAAGCAGGGAGTCTTCGCCGCGCAGATATTTGCTGGGAACGGGAACGCCCAAGACGGGAACCGTGGTTTTGGCAGCGACCATGCCCGGCAAATGCGCTGCGCCGCCTGCGCCGGCAATGATGGCTTTGATGCCGCGTTCTCGTGCGGTTTCGGCGTATTCAAACATCAAATCAGGCGTACGGTGTGCAGAGACGACACGTGCTTCGTATTCAACGCCGAATTCTTTGAGAAATTGTGCTGCCTGCTGCATCACCGGCCAATCGCTGTTGCTGCCCATAATAATGCCGACTTGGATCATGAGGAGTTCCTTTTGCTTGAATGGATTAAGGGTAAAAAAATATTCAGACGGCCTTGGAGATGACAAGGCCGTCTGAACGTTTATCTTTGTTTAAGGCTGATGGAAGCGCGTTTTGCCGCTTCGCTGTTGGGGAAGCTTTGTATCAGTTTGCGCCATGTGCTGCGGGCGATGTCTTTCTGTTGCAGTTTGTATTGGCACTGACCGATGCTGTACATGGCATCGGGAGCTTGCGGGCTGTTGCGGAATCGGTTGGCGTAGCGGTTGCCGATTTCGATAACGGATTCGCAGTTACCCAGACGTTGTTGACTTTGCAGAAGCAGGTACATATTGCGGCGGGCAATTTCGCTGCCGTTGCCGCCGTCTGCCTCTTTCAAAATGGCCACTGCGGCGGAGAAGTTGTTGCGTTGGTAGTATTTTTGCGCCTGATTATAAAGGCGCAGCTCGTTTTGTGCGGCTGAGTCTGTTTCAGACGGCACGCCGCCACCATTGGCCAAATAGTTCATTTTCAGCTTGTGGTCGTCCAAACGCTGGGCTTTGGGTTTGGGCGCCAAAGGGGTTGGGCGTTTGATGGTTCGCTGTTGTTCCAATGTGTGCAGGCGTTGATTTAATTCTTCAACGGTGCGTTCCAGTCGGGCGATTTGTATGCCCAAGTGGTCAATCTGGGTTTGTTCGTCCAAGCGCGGATAGGGAATATTTTTTTCAGGCAAAGGCTCGCGCGGAATATCCGGCAGGACAAAGTTGGCATTGTCGGCAGGTTTAGGAGGATGGGAAACGGCACATGATGCGGCCAATAGAGTAAGCGGCAAAAGAAATAGGGAATGTGATAATGTTTTCATCGGATTGTGTCGTTTTATTTTTTTAGTAGTAATGTCAAACCGTCGCCGATAGGCAGGGTAATGGGAATAATGCGTGTATCGTGCGGCAGATTTTGGTTGAAATGGCGCAGGATATCCAAGCTGGGCGGATCGTTTTCAGTAGCTTCATTCATGACGCGCCCACCCAATAAGATATTGTCGATGGCAATCACGCCGCCACTCCGTACCAGTTGCAAACAGCGTTCGAAATATTTCGGCGTAGGCGGTTTGTCGGCATCGATAAGTGCCAAGTCGTAGCTTTCCGATTCGCCTTGCGCAATCAAATCATCCAAAGTCAGCAAAGCAGGTTGCAGATGAAGCGAGATTTTATGCGCTACACCTGCTGCTTTCCATGTTTCGCGAGCAATATCGGTAAAGGTTACATTAATGTCGCAAGCCGTGATTTTGCCGTCTTCGGGGAGGGTAAGTGCCATGGCGGCGCTGCTGTAACCGGTAAAGACGCCAACTTCCAAATATTTTTTGGCATTCAATAATTTGGCCAACCACACCAACATGGCTGCCTGCTCTTGGGCGATAGCCATCTTTCCCAGACGATGTGATTGGGTACGCTCGCGCAATGCGGTCAAAACGGGATGTTCGGATTGACCGATGCTGTTGAGGTAATGTTGTAATACCGGATCGGTATTGTGCGTGTTGGTCGTCATGCCGATACGGGATTAGTCTTGATAGTAGGTGTAGGGTTTTTTGTTGACTTTGGCCGCTTCAAATTCAGCCTGTTCAGTCGGATTGAGGGTAACATCCCACAGTAAATGGCGGTTTTCGAGACGTTGCGCTTCCATTTCGGGGTTGTCTTCCATGAGTTTGTCGAGGAATTGGGTAGCTTCGGATTTGTAGTGGTACATGATGTTCTGCCTGAATCGTTGTCAGACCGTCATTATAGCCGATATTTTTTGCCAATACGCTAATTAATCGAACTTCCATAAGGTATAATGGCACGTCTTTTTTAGGCCGTCTGAAGCCTTTGCTCAATGTTTTGCCCCTTCTGCAGCAGAATATTGTGCAAAGGCTTAAGCCAGACAAGTTTCAGACGGCCTTTTTATTGTGAAAAGAGCTGCTTATGTTAAAGAAATGGCTGCATAAAGTGTTGCCTAAAAAACACGTCAAATCGTTGCCCGAAAAGGAAATTATCCCGCTTGAGCAACACGGTATCCGCGCGGATATGTTGAGCTTTGCCGCGGAGAAAATTGCCAAACGCCTGCATGAAGCCGGTTTTCAGGCTTATGTTGTGGGCGGTGCTGTTCGGGATTTGTTGCTCGGGGTCGAGCCCAAAGATTTTGATATTGCAACCGATGCCACGCCGGAGCAAATCCGCAAAGTATTCCGCCGCAGCCGTATTATCGGCCGCCGCTTTCAAATCGTTCATGTGATGATTGGCCCTGAAACTATTGAAGTCACAACGTTCCGCGGTGGCGATAAGGTTCAGCAAAATGCACAAGGCCGAATTATGAAGGACAATACTTACGGCAGCATTGAAGAAGATGCCATGCGTCGCGACTTTACTTGCAATGCGCTGTATTACGACCCGATTAAAGAGGAGATTTGGGACTTCCATCAGGGTGTGGCTGATGTTGCCGATAAAAAATTGGTGATGATAGGCGATCCTGCCGAACGCTATCAGGAAGATCCTGTCCGTATTCTTCGTGCCGTCCGTTTGTCGGGTAAATTGGGTTTTGAAGTGGAAGAGCAAACGGCTTTACCGATTGCCGAATATGCAGGCCGTCTGAAAAATGAGCCTGTGGCCCGTCTATTTGATGAAATTCTGAAAATCCTGTTTTCTGGCCATTCCCGCGCCTGTTTGAAACGGCTAAACGAGTTGGGCATTCCCGAAGGCATCCATCCGCTTCTAGATGCCTTGAAAACTGCTGAAGCGGCTGAAAACCGTATGATTATGTTGGCCTTGAAAAATACCGACGAGCGTATCCGTGCGGATAAGTCCGTTTCCGTCGGTTTTGTATTGGCGGCGGTATTGTGGCCGACACTGAACGCTATGTGGCAACGCAATCTAAGTTATGGGCAAAAACCTGTCCCTGCATTGATGGATGCGATGAACACCATGCGTGACACAGTGGAGAAAGGTTGGGGAGTACCGCAACGATTTTCTGCAACCATGCGTGAAATCTGGCAATTTCAGCCGCAATTCGACAATATGCGCGGCGCACGCCCGTATCGCCTACTATCGCAAGCCCGTTTCCGAGCCGCTTATGATTTCCTGATTTTGCGTAGTGAGGTTGGCGAGGTTGATAAAGAGATGGCTTCTTGGTGGACAACTTTCCAACATGCTGATGAGGAAACCCGTCAGCAAATGACTGCGGCCAATGATCACAAACGTCAAAAACAAAGTGGATCAACTGACGGCAAACCCAAACGTCGCCGCCGTCGTCCGAAAAAGAAAACCACTGAGGCTGAATAAATTATCAAAATAAATTTAAGGCCGTCTGAAGCGATTAAATCTTTTGAGATTTGGTTTTCAGACGGTCTTCGAATTCCAATAAAAACCGCAGGTCTTTCAACCTGCGGTTTGCTTTTATGATTTGTTTTCTTCGCTGTCGAGGAAGCTGCGGAGGCGGTCGCTGCGGGTAGGATGGCGCAGCTTGCGCAGTGCTTTGGCTTCAATTTGACGGATACGTTCACGGGTTACGTCAAATTGTTTGCCAACTTCTTCCAAAGTGTGGTCGGTATTCATATCGATACCGAAACGCATGCGCAACACTTTGGCTTCGCGCGGCGTCAGGCTTTCGAGGATTTCTTTGGTTACTTCGTGCAGGCTGGTGTACATCGCAGCTTCTGCCGGTGCAACGTTGTTGGCATCCTCGATGAAGTCGCCCAAGTGCGAATCGTCGTCGTCGCCAATCGGTGTTTCCATGGAAATCGGCTCTTTGGCGATTTTCATGATTTTGCGGATTTTGTCTTCCGGCATTTCCATCAGCTCGGCCAGTTTGGCGGAATCAGGTTCTTCACCGGTTTCTTGCAGGTATTGGCGCGAGATACGGTTCATTTTGTTGATGGTTTCAATCATGTGAACCGGAATACGGATGGTACGCGCTTGGTCGGCGATGGAACGGGTAATCGCTTGGCGGATCCACCATGTGGCGTAAGTCGAGAACTTGTAGCCGCGGCGGTATTCGAATTTGTCTACCGCTTTCATCAGACCGATATTGCCTTCTTGAATCAAATCAAGGAACTGCAAGCCGCGGTTGGTGTATTTTTTGGCAATGGAAATAACCAAACGCAAGTTGGCCTGAATCATTTCCTGTTTGGCTGCTGAGGTTTCTTTCTCACTCAACACCATGTTTTTGTTGATTTCTTTCAATTCTTCGATGGAAATGCGGGTTTCGGCTTCCATATTTGCCAGCTCGGTTTGTTTTTCGAGGATGGCGTGGCGGAAACGATCCAACGCGTTTGCCCATACACGGCCTTTGGCTACTTCTTTTTCAACCCATTCCAAATCGGTAATGGCAGGCAGGAAGTTTTTGATGAAGTAGTCACGCTCCATGCGGACGCGGTCGATACAGATGTCGCGGATTTCGCGTTCGAGTTTGCGGATGTTTTCAACGCGGCTGCGCAGGCTGCTGCTTAGGTTTTCGATTTGACGTGTGGCGAAACGGACTTCCAACAGTTTGTTGGCAATGGCATCGCGGTGTTTCAGGTAGTTGGCGTGCTGACTACCGTATTTTTCCAACTGCTTGATCATTTTGCCGTATTCGCTCTCGATAAAGGCGAAGTGTTCCAAAACTTTTTGTTTCAGTTCGGCCAAATGGGCGGCGGATATGGCTTCAGAGTCGCTACCTGAATCGTCTTCATCTTCCTCGTCGCCATCTTCATCATCGCTAACGGCTTCGCCTTCTTCGTCATCTGGTTTGGCATTTTCCAAGTGACCTAAGCCCAATTCGTTCAATAAGACTTCATTAGGGTCGATGATGGCCTCAACCACTTCATCCACACGGATTTCGTCATTGCGGACTTGCTCGATCAAAGCCAGAATTTCGGCAATCGAGCCAGGGCAGGCGGAGATTGCTTGCACCATGTTTTTCAGTGCATTTTCGATTTTTTTGGCGATGATGATTTCGTCTTCGCGCGTCAACAGATCGACTTGCCCCATTTCACGCATATACATACGCACAGGGTCGGTAGTGCGGCCGAATTCTGAATCTGCGCTGGAGAGTGCTGCTTCGGCTTCTTCAACGGCATCGTCGTCGGTCATGGCGGCGGCGTTGTCGCTCAAGAGGATGTCTTCAGCATCAGGGGCTTGCTCGGTTACTTGGATGCCCAAGCCGGAAATCATGCTGACGATGTTGTCGATTTGCTCGGCATCGGACATATCGTCGGGCAGGGCGTCGTTAATTTCGGAATAAGTGATGTAGCCGCGTTCTTTACCCATGATAATGAGTTGGCGCAGACGCGCGCGTTGCTCTTCGATACTTAAGGGACGGTTGTCGTCTTGGTCTTGGTATTCTTCGTAGTTTTGATTTTTAGACATGGATTGCTCTCTAGGTTGATAGGATGCCGACGGTTTACGGTGATGTGGCCGTACCTGAAGGCGGAGCAGAGCTTTTTGTTGTGAAATCAGATTTCACTTTAATACTCTGAGGTCGTCTGAAAATATTACAGATGGAGTGTTCTGCGTGTCATGTTTCGCAGCGTGTGTTTAGATTGTTCAGACGGCCTGAGGGGTTAGTTTTGCTTTGCTGTCAAAAGTGACAGTAATAGTCTTTTTTCATTTTCAGTCAAACCAGTTTGAATACTTTTTTGCTTTAAAGTTTCGATTTGACTGTATTTTAATTCATTTAACAACTTTTTCATGCCGATTTGGAAACTTTCGCAATCTTCTTCGTTATCCCCTTCCATTTCTTCAGAATGAAGGGTCGATAAAAAGATTTGATTAACGGTTTCCTCATAGGGCGAACCGCGCATATATTCAAGCACTTGTGCGGTTGCAGGAGTCGTATCGTGATGTTTGATGGTTTCGGCCAGATTGGCAAGGCAGGCAAAGTCGCCGCTTAAAGCCAGATAATCGGGCAGGTCTATATATGAAGCCCAAGCCGGATTTATCAAGAGGCTGCGTATCTGTCTTTGAACTAGTGTCAGCATGGTTGGCTGTTTGACAGAAATAGGCGGCAGTTTGTAACTTTTTTGTTTGACGTGCCGCTTTGGCGCTTCTTGTCCGAGTAACTGGGCGAGGTTGTCAGGGTCAATGCCCACCAGCTCGCTGAGTTTTTGTTTCAGAAGATAGCCCAATGCCGGTGCGGTAATCTGAGCCAAAAGCGGAGAACTGGTTTTGACTAATTCTGCTTTGCCTTCTTGCGTATTGAGGTTGAGGCCGTCTGAAAGATGTTCCCAAAAGTATTCGGATAGAGGCTTGCTTTGGTTTAACAAGGCATCTTCAAATTGCGTCTTGCCATAGGCGCGGATGTAGCTGTCTGGGTCGTGTTCTTCGGGTAGAAATAGAAAATGCAGCGATTTATCGTCTTTTAATTGCGGTAACGCATTTTCCAGCGCGCGCCAAGCCGCTTTACGTCCCGCGCTGTCGCCATCAAAGCAAAAATAAATACTGTCTGCCTGACGCATCAGGATTTTGACATGTTCCGCCGTGGTTGCCGTACCTAAAGCCGCTACGCCGTAGCCGACGCCGAACTGCGCCAATGCGACCACGTCCATGTAGCCTTCGACCACCAAAATCCGTCCTGCCTCTTTTACGGCAGCACGCCCTTCATATAGCCCGTAAAGGTTTTTCCCTTTATCGAACAAAGGCGTATCCGGTGAGTTCAGGTATTTGGGTTTGGAGTCGTCCAATACGCGACCGCCAAAGCCGATGACCTGACCGCGCGGATTACGGATAGGGAACATAATCCGATGGCGAAAGCGGTCGTAATGTTTGCCTTCGTTATCAATGACCATGCCCGTATCCACCAACGCAGTATTCGGATAGGGTTGGAACACTTGTACCAAAGGCTGCCAACCGTCGGGTGCATAGCCCAAGCCATAATGCGCAATAACTTCCGCACTCAAGCCGCGTTTGTCCAAATAAGCCTTCGCCGCTGGATTGAATTTCAACTGTTGCGCGTAAAAATCCGCTGCCGCTGCCGTTGTTTCTTCCAAAGTTTGTTGCTTTTTTTTACGTTCGGCACGGATTTCGGGGTTGTCTTCCTGCCCACGAACTTTAGGTACCGTCATGCCGACGCGATCAGCCAAAAACTGCACCGCCTCCGGAAACGACAGCCCCTGATGTTCCATCACAAAACCAATCGCCGAACCATGAGCCCCGCAACTGAAGCAATGGTAAAACTGCTTGGTCGGGCTGACCGAAAACGACGGCGTCTTTTCCTTGTGAAACGGACAGCAGGCCATATAGTTCGCCCCGCCTTTCTTCAGCGGAACCTGCTCGTCGATAATATCGACAATATCGACTTTGGACAAAAGCTCGTCAATGAAATCAGATGGAATCATGGCTCGGCAGAAGAGGATGGACGGAAAACATTTCAGACGGCCTTATAAACAGACAAAGGCCGTCTGAAAATGGAATTTTGGATGAGGGTTGAACTGAGTTTTGTATTATAGCAAATTGTTGTCATACATGTGTCTTATCCTTTTGAGGTAGAGTATTAATAAGCGTATTTCATTTATTATTAAGATAGATATGATGTCGCTAAAGCAAAGGCCGTCTGTAAGATATTTAGACGGCCTTTGCTGTTGGTTTATTTTTCGAATTAGTTGCGCTTTCATGGTATGAATATGATAATGAACGTATATCCTCGGTTTTAGAAAGGTCGTTTCTCATGAAAGATTTTGCCCGTTTGCTCAATCATCCCGATATTTCCTTTTCTCCGATTCCAAATGCCATTAAAGTTGATAACCCTGCAACAGGTGAGGCTTTGGCATTTGTGTGTAAGACTGGTTCAGACAGCCTGAAGCTTTTGATTCAAAAGGCAGAGGCGGCACAAAAATTATGGGCGGCAAAAACTGCGTTGGAGCGCGCTGATGTATTGTGGCGTTGGTATTTTCTGATGAAGGAAAACAAAGAAGAGCTGGCGCGTATCATGACGATGGAGCAGGGTAAAAGTCTGACGGAGGCGCGTGGTGAAATTGATTATGCGGCTTCGTTTGTGCGCTGGTTTGCGGAAGGGGTGCGGCGGATTGACGGCGATGTGTTGACGAGTGTGAAAGTGTCGCAAAAACTGGTCGTGTTGAAACAGCCCGTCGGCGTTACTGCTGCGATTACGCCGTGGAACTTCCCGTCTGCGATGATTGCGCGCAAGGCTGCGCCTGCTTTGGCTGTTGGTTGCGCGATGATAGTCAAACCAGCATCGCTCACGCCTTTGAGTGCGTATGCATTAGTCGTTTTGGCTTATGAAGCCGGCGTACCGCAGGATTTGTTGCCTGTTGTCAGCGGTAGTGCTTCGGAAATCAGCCATGAATTTGCCACAAATCCGACCGTGCGCAAAATTAGCTTTACCGGCTCAACCGAAGTCGGCGCGAAAATTTTTGCCGACAGTGCGGCAGATATTAAAAAACTCAGTTTGGAGCTGGGCGGTAATGCGCCGTTTATCGTGTTTGATGATGCCGATTTGGACAAAGCCGTTGAAGGCGCGCTGGCCAGCAAGTTCCGCAACAGCGGCCAGACCTGCGTCTGCACCAACCGCGTTTACGCTCAATCCGGCATTTACGACGAATTTTGCCGCAAATTGAGTGAAAAAGTGGCGGCGCTTAAATTGGGTAACGGCTTGGAAGATGGCGTAAACCAAGGGCCGCTGATTGAGGAAAAAGCGGTGGAGAAAGTCGAGCAGCACATCGCCGACGCGCTCTCCAAAGGCGCGGTCTGCCTGACCGGCGGTAAACGCAGCGCGTTGGGCGGAACATTTTTTGAGCCGACTGTTTTAAGCGGCGTTACGGCGCAAATGGCGGTAGCTCGCGAGGAAACCTTCGGGCCGTTGTGTCCGGTGTTCCGTTTTGAAACCGAAGCCGAAGTCATCGAGGCTGCGAACAATACGGAATACGGTTTGGCAGCTTACCTTTTTACCTCCAATACCGCCCGCCAATGGCGCGTCGGCGAAGCCTTGGAATACGGCATGGTCGGCATCAATACGGGCTTAATCAGTAATGAAGTAGCACCGTTTGGTGGCGTAAAACGCAGCGGTTTGGGACGTGAAGGTAGTAAATACGGTGCGGACGAATATCTGGAATTGAAATATTTGTGCATTGATGTAGCGGAATAAGGCTTGCACAGTAAAGACCGTCTGATAGTTGGTTTTCAGACGGCCTTTGTTTTAGAGTAGATCCTGGATGGCTGAACGTTCTTCTTCTAATTCGGCCAGCGTGGCGGCGATACGTTTTTGGCTGAATTCGTCCGACAAATCCAAGCCTTGGACGATGCGGTAGCTGCCTTCGTCGCAAATGACGGGGAAGCCGAAAATCAAACCTTCGGGAATGCCGTAAGAGCCATCTGATGGAACGCCCATGGTTATCCATTTACCGCTGCTACCGAGCAACCAGTCGCGCAGGTGGTAGATGGCGGCATTGGCGGCGGAGGCCGCGGATGATGAACCGCGTGCGGCAATAATGGCGGCACCGCGTCCGGCAATTTTCGGCATGAAGACTTCGGTGTTCCAGTCGGGTTCGGTAATCATGTCTTGGACGGACTCGCCATTGCTGGTGGCGTAGCGGTAGTCGGCGTACATGGTCGGGCTGTGGTTGCCCCAGACGCACATTTGCTCGATGGAAGTAATCGGGCGGTTGATTTTTTCGGCAATTTGACTGACAGCGCGGTGGTGGTCGAGACGCATCAGGGCGGTGAAATTTTCCGGCGGGATGTCGGGTGCGGATTTCATGGCGATGTAGGCGTTGGTATTGGCCGGATTGCCGACGACGAGGACTTTAACGTTGCGATGGGCAACTTTGTTCAATGCCGCGCCTTGTACTTTGAAAATTTCGCCATTGGCGTGCAGCAAATTGGCGCGTTCCATGCCTTGTGTGCGCGGGCGCGCACCAATCAAGAGGGCGATGTCGGCATCTTTGAAGGCGACTTCGGGGTCGTCTGTGGTGAAGATGTCGGCAAGGAGCGGGAAAGCGCAATCCTGCATTTCCATAATCACACCGCGCAAAGCCTGCTGTGCCTGCGGCAGGTCGAGCAGTTGCAGGATAACGGGCTGGTCGCGTCCGAGCATAATGCCGCCGGCGATACGGAAGAGGGTGGCGTAGGCGATTTGGCCTGCCGCGCCGGTAACGGCGATTCGGACGGGTGGCTTGAGGGTCATATTTTTCCTTTTGAAGTCGTTGTTTTACTTGATTTTCGGATTATAGCAGTATTATGTGGCGAATGATGTAGAAGGCCGTCTGAAATTTGATTTTCAGACGGCCTTGAGTGTTTGAAAAGATTATTCGCCGTTTTTCTTTTCGGCTTGTTCTTCCGCTGCTTCATAGGCTTCGACGATTTTCTGCACCAAAGGATGGCGGACAACGTCTTCGCTGGTGAATGTGTGGAAATACAGGCCTTCTACATTGCGCAGTTTTTCGCGTGCATCTTTCAAGCCGGATTTGATGTTGCGCGGCAGGTCGATTTGGCTGATGTCGCCGGTAATGACTGCTTTGGCACCGAAGCCGATACGGGTTAGGAACATTTTCATTTGTTCAGGGGTGGTGTTTTGCGCTTCGTCCAAAATGACATACGCGCCATTTAAGGTGCGGCCGCGCATGTAGGCCAGCGGCGCAATTTCAATCAAACCTTTTTCCATCAGTTTGGTTACGCGGTCAAAGCCCATCAAGTCATAAAGCGCATCGTAAAGCGGTCGCAGGTAGGGATCGACTTTTTGTGCCAAATCGCCCGGCAGGAAGCCTAATTTTTCGCCTGCTTCGACTGCGGGGCGTACCAACACGATGCGTTCGATTTGGTGTTTTTCCATGGCATCGACTGCGGCGGCAACGGCAAGATAGGTTTTGCCCGTACCGGCCGGGCCTAAGCCGAACACGACATCGTGGTTGAGCAAGGCGCGGATATAGCCGTTTTGGCGCGGGGTACGGCCGCCGATGCTGCCGCGTTTGGTGCGGAAATAGTATTGTTGGTCGTGGTGTTTTTCTTCGTGTTTTTCATCTGCGGTTTTTGCTTCAACGACCGCGAGGCTGATAGCGTTGTCGTCCAAGTCGCCTTTTTCTGCGGCTTCGGCTAGTGACAGCAAGGCACGACGGCCGGCGTGTGCCAGTTCTCCCATGAAAGTGAAATGTTCGAAGCGGCGGCTGATTTGGATATCAAGGGCTTTGCCTAAGGCTTCAAGATTGCTGTCGAGCGCGCCGCACAGGCGTTGCAACACGGTATTGTCAATTTCTTCAAACTGCAGATGGACGGTGTGGGTCATATCGGTTTCCGTAAATAAATCTAATTTTTCCGTATTATACCCTTGTTCAGACGGCCTGATTTATAATACGTCGCTTCTTTTTAATAAACCGTTTCAATCAAAATGAATCACACTGCTTCTCCTCAATCGGAATTTCTGCGCGGTATCAAAGAATGTTCCCCCATGCTGATCGGCTTGTTGCCGTGGGCGCTGATTTTGGGCATGCAGGGCGGGCAAAAGGGCATGAGCTGGCTGGAAATGCTGATGATGACGGGCATGAACTTTGCCGGAGGTTCGGAATTTGCCGCAGTCAATTTGTGGGCAAATCCTTTGCCGATTCTGCTGATTGCAACGGTAACGTTTATGATTAATTCGCGCCATATCCTGATGGGTGCGGCGATTGCGCCGTATATGAGGGATATGCCGCTGAAAAAGGCGATGCCCGCGCTGTTTTTTATGTGTGATGAAAGCTGGGCAATGGCGTTTGCTGAAATTCAAAAACGTAAGGCGGCAGGTTTGCCTGCATTCAATATGCCGTTTTATGCCGGCGTGTGTTTTATTTTGTATGTAACTTGGATTGGTTTTGCAGCATTTGGTGCGGCAGTCGGCCCGATGTTCGGCGATGTAGCGGCTTGGGGCTTCGGCATGGCGTTTCCTGCGGTGTTTTTGGTGTTGCTGCGCGGGATGTGGAAGAGCTTTGCGGCTTCGCGCCCTTGGTTTGTCAGCCTGATTGTGGCGTGTGCAACCTATTTGACCGTGGATGGCGCATGGTATGTTCCGGCCGGAACGTTATCGGGTTTGTTGGCGGCGTATGTGTGGGGAGAGCAAAAATGAAGGATTTGTTGTCGCTGCAAACGTTTTTTCTGTTTTTAAGCATGTTGGCCGTTACCTATTCAACCCGATTAATCGGCTTTTTTGCATTGCGCAACCGTACGTTGAGCCGTCGTGCGCAAGTGGTTATGGAAGCCGCGCCGGGCTGCGTGTTGATTTCCGTGATTGCGCCTTATTTTGTGTCGGATAAACCGCATGAGCTGATTGCCATTTTTTTGACGGTATTGGCGGCCAGCCGGTTTTCGATGTTGGTGACGGTATTAATCGGCGTTGGCACTTCGGGCATACTCGGTTATTTGATGAAATAAAAAATTTTCAGACGGCCTTACTTGTTATAATGGCCGTCTGAATTTTTTGATAAAGCAAAAACATGGCAAACCAACGACTCATCTATGGCTTTCACGCCGTCAATGCCCGTTTGTGGCAAAACCCGAAATCGATTACCGAACTCTATATCCAAGAGGGCAAATCCGATGCGCGCACCCGCGATGTATTGGATAAAGCAGCCTCTGAAAACGTACGTGTGCATTTCGCCGATGCCGACCGCCTGAATGCCATCAGCAAAGGGGCGCGTCATCAGGGCGTGGTCGGGTTTATCGATGCTTCCAAAAACCATGTTCATTTGGAAGATGTGTTGGAAAATCTGAGCGAACCACCGTTTTTGCTGGTATTGGATGGCATTACCGACCCGCACAACCTCGGCGCGTGTCTGCGTACTGCCGATGCGATGGGCGTGCATGCTGTGATTGCGCCCAAAGACAAAAGCGCCGGCCTGAATGCGACCGTCAGCAAAGTTGCCTGTGGCGCGGCGGAAACCGTGCCATATATTACTGTAACCAATCTTGCCCGTACTTTGCGTGAATTGAAAGAATACGGCATTTGGATTGTCGGCACAGACATGGGCGGCGACTCCGACCTTTACCACTGCGATTTGCCCGATAGCGTGGCTTGGGTAATGGGCAACGAAGGTGAAGGCATGCGCCGCCTGACGCGCGAACATTGCGATATGCTGGTATCGATTCCGATGTTTGGCACAGTCGAAAGTATGAACGTTTCCGTCAGTGCAGGCATGGTATTGAGCGAAACCCGCCGTCAACGCGTGTTGAAATCGGAAAAATAAAAAGTTTAATTAAAAGGCCGTCTGAATGTTCTTCAGACGGCCTTTTTCAGGTTTTATTCTTTAACCAAAGGACCTGATTTCTTTTCGCTACCGGCGGCAATGCGTACCAATTGGAGAAACTCCGATTTCAGTTCAAACGGATCGTCGCCTTGGACTTGCTGCGCCATTTTTTCGATGTCGCTCCAGCCCAGTTTGCCGTTGTATTCACCGCCGCGCAGAGCTTGGGCATAGGAAGCTGCGGCAAGAGCGAGCAGGGTGTCTTTATTGGCTTGCTCCAGCGGTTTGCTGCCAACGGGGATTGCTTGTTCCATCAGCTTGCTGTCTTTTTCCCCAGGTAGCTTATAGCGGACTTTGACAAAGGCGTATTCGTTTTTACTGCCTTTAGCGGCAGGGGCTTTTTGATAGCGTGATTTGTTCAGCCAGCCGTTTTTGCCTGCCGGAATGATTTCATAGATGGCGGTCACGCTGTGGCCTGAGCCGATATCGCCCGCATCTACTTTGTCATTGTTGAAGTCTTCATTGCGTAGAGTGCGGTTGGTGTAGCCGACCAAACGGTATTCTTTGACAGTGGCAGGATTGAATTCGACTTGGATTTTGACATCTTGCGCAACGGTGGCAAGCGTGGAAGTCAGTTGCTGCTGCAGAACTTTTTTCGCTTCTTTTTCGTTGTCGATATAGCTGTAATTGCCGTCGCCTGCATCGGCAATTTGTTCCATCATGTCTTCGTTGTAATTGTCCGTACCGAAGCCTAGCGTGCTGAGTGAAACGCCGGTTTTACGTTTTTCGGCAACCATGGATTTGAGCGTTTCGGTATCAGATACGCCAACGTTAAAGTCGCCATCGGTCGCCAGCAGGATACGGTTGATGCCGTTGGGTACAAAGGCTTTTTGCGCTTCTTCGTAGGCCATGCGTAAAGCGGATTCGCCCGAAGTCGAGCCTTCGGCCTCCAGTTTGTCGATGGCCTTCAGGATAGTTTCTTTATCAGCACCTGATGTGGGTGGAAGTACCAGCTCTTCGCCTGATGAATAGGTAATCAGAGTAACTTTGTCCTGAGGACGTAATTGTTGGGTCAAGATCCGCAGCGTTTTTTGAACCAACGGAAGTTTATTTTCTTCATCCATGCTGCCGGATACGTCCACGAGGAACACAAGATTGGCAGGCGGCAAGTCTTTCTTTGCCGTGTCTTGTGCTTGGATACCGATTTTGATTAGCTTGGCTTCCGGTTGCCATGGAGAATCAATGGTTTCAGTGTGAACGGCAAATGGACGGCCGTCAGTAGGCAGCGGATAGTTATAAGGGAAGTAATTGACGATTTCCTCAATCCGTACAGCATCTTTAGGAGGCTGTTCGCCGCTGTTCAGAAATCGGCGGACGTTGGCGTAGCTGCCGGTATCGACATCGATGCTGAATGTGGAAACAGGCTCTTGAGCAACGGATTTAACCGGTTGGTCGGGTTGTTCTTGGTAGCGTTCAGTGTTTTCTGTAAGAGACAGATTTTCTTCAGCAACGGCAGCAGCAGGCAATGCTGAGTCCGGTATACCATGAAGATTTTCGGTTGACGAGTCTGATCGGTCGAGTGGGCCGGAACACGCAGTCAAAGCTGCTAAAGTGAGTATGGAAACGGTCTTTAGGAATAAACGGGGCATGATTTAAGCTCCTGGGAAATATCACATGCTGATTATTAAAAGTGTTGTTGGCAGTGTATTGGCAGATTCAACGCTGGCGCTGAGTCACTTTTTTTGAATTTTAATGTGTGAATAGTGGGTTAAGTTTAAATCAGGACAAGGCGGAGCAATGCGGTACTGGTTTAAACTTAACCCACTATGTTTATGACTTGTGCAAGATTTTGTCGGGCTGAGACGATTTTGTAAAGGCCTCAGCCCCGATTTATCTTACATTAACTTTTCTTCCGGCGACGTTCGCCCGGCAGCAGCATATCTGCCCATTTGATGATGTTGGCGACTTCTGCCGGATTGAGTTCGTAGAACTGGCCGCGTTTGAGGCGGTTTGGCAGGCCGATGGGGCCGAAGCCTACGCGGACGAGGCGGCTGACGGTTAGTCCTTGGCTTTCAAAAATGCGGCGTACTTCGCGGTTGCGGCCTTCTTTGATGACGACGTTGTACCATTTGTTTGCACCTTCTCCGCCTTGTTCGTAGATGCGTTCGACTTTAGCCAAACCGTCTTCGAGCATGACGCCTTCTTCGGTCAGGACGCGCATTTGTTCGGTGGTCAACTCGCCCAATACGCGTACGGCGTATTCGCGTTCGACTTCAAAGCTGGGGTGGGCAAAGCGTTGAACGAGTTCGCCTGAAGTGGTCAGGATCAAGAGGCCGCTGGTATTGATGTCCAAACGGCCGATGGCTACCCAGCGGCTGCTGGCTGCTTGCGGCAGGCGGTCGAAAATGCTGACGCGGCCTTGCGGGTCGTCGCGGGAAACGATTTCGCCTTCTTGTTTGTAGTAGAGGATGATGCGTGGCAGGCGGTCTGCCCATTTGAGTTTGATGATGCTGCCTTTGACGGTAACATGATCGTCGGGCGTGACTTTTTCACCCAGTTGGGCTACGCGGCCGTTGACCGTTACCCAGCCGTTGCTAATCCATTCTTCCATTTCACGACGTGAGCCGACGCCGGAAGCGGCCAGGACTTTTTGCAGGCGCTCGGGTTCGAAGCGGGAAAGGTCGCTGCGGCGTTCTTTCAAATCGCGGGCGTGCTCCATGATTTTTTGGTTGGGGTTGCGGACAACCAGTTTTTTGGCTTTGGCGGCACGTTGTTTAGGCGCGGTATTTTGAGCTTTAGGGCCGTCTGAAACTTTTTGGCCGTAAGGTTTGCCAGATGTTTTTCGTTCGTTGTCTGGGCGTTTTTTATTGGCAAAGGATTTGGCCGGTTTGGAAGGTTTTTTGGCGGTAGACGATACGCCGTCGCGCCATTGGCGTTTGCTGGAAGGCTGTTTGGACATGATTTTTCCTAACTCGCTTGAAAAAGCGGTTCTTCTGCGGCATTAGCGGCAGGGGTTGGATTGGGGGAAAAGGCCGTCTGAAAATCAGATTCAGACGGCCTGCCGATGAAAGGCTGTATTGTAACTCAACCAGTAAATTTTTGTTTGAAAATCCGAAAATTATGGCGAAAGGCGTTCGCGTATCCAGTTGCCGTCAACCAGGCGGTATTGGATGCGGTCATGCAGGCGGCTGGGGCGGCCTTGCCAAAATTCGATACGGTCGGGAATAACGAGGTATCCGCCCCAATGCGGCGGGCGGGGAACATGCAGGGGATGTTTGACACCGACGGCCGCGGCTTTGGCCACCAATACGGCTTTACTTGAAATCACTTCGCTTTGCGCGCTTGCCCATGCGCCGATACGGCTAGTATACGGGCGGCTTTCAAAATATTCGTCCGAAGCGGCGGCGTCGAGTTTTTCAATGCGTCCTTCAACGCGCACTTGGCGTTCGAGTTCCGGCCAGAAAAAAGTCATGGCGGCAAAAGGGTGTGCCGCATAGGAGCGTCCTTTTCGGCTGTGGTAATTGGTAAAGAAAACAAAGCCTTTGGGGTTGACTTCTTTCAGTAGTACCATGCGGCTGTTGGGTCTGCCGTCTTCGCCCACGGCGGCAACGTTGACCGCGGTCGGTTCGTTGACTTCGGCGTGAATCGCTTCGTTCAGCCATTGCTCGAATTGGACAATCGGGTCGGCGTGGCATTCGGCTTCCGACAGCTCGCGTTTGCTGTAATCTTCGCGGATATTGTGCAGATCCATGATTTTTCTCCTTAGGTCTGACTGAATCATACTCCGTTTTTTCAGACGGCCTCAAGGGCATTTGTGTATAATCGTAGCCCTTTCCAATATAGAACAATACGGAGTCCTGTCATGCAAACCGAAGTCGAACTGAAAATCTTAAATCCGAAAATGGCCGATTCCCTGCCTGCTTATGCAACGCCCGGTTCTGCCGGTTTGGACTTACGTGCCTGCCTGGATGAAGCCATTGTATTGCAGCCGGGCGATGTATATCTCGTTCCTACCGGTTTGGCGGTGCATTTAGCGAACCCTGCTTACGCAGCTGTTTTGTTGCCGCGTTCCGGCTTGGGTCATAAACACGGTATTGTTTTGGGTAACTTGGTCGGTTTGATTGACTCGGATTATCAAGGCGAATTGAAGGTTTCTCTGTGGAACCGTGGTAAAGAAGCATTTACCATCGAGCCGATGGAGCGTATCGCGCAGATGGTGATTGTGCCGGTTGTCCAAGCCGCGTTTAAGGTTGTGGACGAGTTTGCCGCCAGCGAGCGCGGTGAAGGCGGATTCGGCAGCACTGGCAAAGCCTGATGTGATGATTTGAAAGGCCGTCTGGAACAGGATAAATTGAAATATTCGATTTCGATTTACCGCTGTTCAGACGGCCTTCTTGTTGTACCAACCTTTGCATAATTACACACAAGATTGCATTTTTATATCTTGCCTGCATGGCCGACGCACCCAATAATACAGGCCGTCTGAAACCTTTACGGAGCGTTGTTATGTCCCGCCCCTCACTTTTTCTGCCTTTGTTTTTGATTATCTTTGGCGCGATTTGGTTTTTACGTGCTACGGATATTTTGCCTGCGACATCGACCATGATTGCCGGCGCATTAATTATTTTGGGCTTTGCCGTGTTGATTATGGACGGCATCAACAAACAGTCCATCGTTTCCGGACCGATGCTGGTTTATATCGGTACAGCCATTTATCTGCACATGAGCTACTGGATTTACCTCTCGCCATTATTAGCCATCGGCATGGTCGTATTGGGTTGCCTGCTGTTGCTCTCGCGCAGCGATATGATTCCTGAGAAACATACAAAATAGAAAGATGAGAGATTTGGGTTTTGCCCTATAAAGGCCGTCTGAACAATGGTATAATCCGCCGATTCAGACGGCCTTTTTTATTGTGGTTTAAATTTGAAATTTACCCTCCCAGCCGCACCGTTTTCTTACATTTTGCAAAGTTTCCGCCATGACTCAAGATAAAATCCTTATTCTCGACTTCGGCTCGCAAGTTACCCAGCTGATCGCCCGACGCGTGCGCGAAGCCCACGTTTACTGCGAACTGCATTCTTTCGACATGCCTTTGGAAGAAATCAAAGCCTTCAATCCGAAAGGCATCATCCTCTCCGGCGGCCCTAATTCCGTTTACGAATCCGATTATCAAGCCGATACCGGCATCTTCGATTTGGGCATTCCGGTTTTGGGCATCTGCTACGGCATGCAATTTATGGCGCACCACTTGGGCGGCGAAGTTAGCCCGGGCAACCAACGCGAATTCGGTTATGCGCAAGTTAAAACCATCGACAGCGAGCTGACACGCGGCATTCAAGACGATGCGCCTAATACGCTCGATGTTTGGATGAGCCATGGCGATAAAGTTTCCAAACTGCCTACCGGCTTCTCTGTTATCGGCGACACACCGTCTTGCCCGATTGCCATGATGGAAAACGCTGAGAAACAATTCTACGGCATCCAATTCCACCCTGAAGTGACCCACACCAAACAAGGCCGCGCGCTGTTGAACCGTTTTGTCTTGGACATCTGCGGCGCACAACCAAGCTGGACCATGCCGAACTACATCGAAGAAGCCGTTGCCAAAATCCGCGAACAAGTCGGCAGCGACGAAGTGATTTTAGGTTTGTCCGGCGGCGTGGACTCTTCCGTAGCCGCCGCGCTGATTCACCGCGCCATCGGTGACCAACTGACCTGCGTGTTTGTTGACCACGGTTTGTTGCGTTTGAACGAAGGCAAAATGGTAATGGACATGTTTGCCCGCAACTTGGGCGTACGTGTGATTCACGTTGATGCCGAAGAGCAGTTTTTAGCGAAACTTGCCGGCGTGACCGATCCGGAGAAAAAACGCAAAATCATCGGTGCGGAATTTATCGAAGTATTTGATGCTGAAGAGAAAAAACTTACTAATGCTAAATGGTTGGCGCAAGGTACGATTTACCCTGACGTAATCGAATCCGCAGGCGCAAAAACCAAAAAAGCCCACGCCATTAAATCCCACCACAACGTCGGCGGCCTGCCTGAAAACATGAAGCTCAAATTGCTTGAACCTTTGCGTGATTTGTTTAAAGACGAAGTACGCGAATTGGGCGTGGCTTTGGGTCTGCCGCGTGAAATGGTGTACCGTCATCCATTCCCGGGCCCCGGTTTGGGCGTGCGTATCTTGGGCGAAGTGAAAAAAGAATACGCCGACTTGCTCCGTCAAGCAGACGATATTTTCATCCAAGAATTGCGCAATACTACCGATGAGAACGGCACATCTTGGTACGACCTGACCAGCCAAGCCTTTGCCGTATTCCTGCCTGTGAAATCCGTCGGCGTGATGGGCGACGGCCGTACTTACGATTACGTCGTAGCTTTGCGTGCCGTGATTACCAGCGACTTTATGACTGCCCACTGGGCTGAGCTGCCATACTCGCTGCTTGGTCGAGTGTCCAACCGCATCATCAACGAAGTCAAAGGCATCAACCGCGTGGTTTATGATGTCAGCGGCAAACCGCCTGCCACGATTGAATGGGAATAATCCCTAAAAAATAAAGGCCGTCTGAACAGATATTGTTCAGACGGCCTTTATTTTTTAGGGAGCAAGCCCAATTAAAATTGATTTTTTAATTCACGCAAGGCGGCGAAGACTTCGAGTTCGCTGTTTAATTTTCGTCCGCTCAATTCTTCGGCGCGTGCCTGAACTTGGGGTAGGTGAACGCGTAAAAAAGGGTTGACTTTGCGTTCGTGCGCCAGGCTGACAGGCAGCGTCGGCGTGTGTTCGGCTGCGGCTAAGGCCGTCTGAATGTCGGCATTGTCCGGCTCGATATGCTGAGCAAAGCGCAGATTGGAGGCTGTATATTCGTGCGCCGGATAAAATAGCGTTTCTTCGGGCAGTTGGTTGAATCGGTGAAAACTGTCGTAGAGCTGCTCGATTGTGCCGGTAAATACTCGGCCGCACCCGGCGGAGAACAAGGTATCGCCGCAGAAAACGTGCAGGCCGTCTGAATTTTCCAACAGATAGCTGATGTGGCGGTCGGTATGGCCGGGGGTTGCCCAAACGGTAACCAAGCCCTCGCCAAACGGGAACTGCGTACCTGCGGTGACGGTATGCGTCGCCACGTCGATATCGCTTTCTCCATAGATCGGGGATTCCAAAAAGCCGTGAAACAGGCTTTTTGCGCCGCCGGTATGGTCGGGGTGCGGATGGGTAATCCATGTTTGCGCCAGCATCAGGCGGTTGTGGACGAGGAATTTCAAAACGGGCGTGGTATCGGACGGATCGACGCAGGCAGCATGGTTGCCTTCTTGAATCATCCAGATGTAGTTGTCGTTTAGGGCTTGGATTGGCGTGATTTTCATATGCTTTCTTCTGGTTTGGGGTTTCAGACGGCCTCTAGATAATCTTTGATATTCGAGCTTTGACCGAATACGGCTTCATGGGCTTGATGGATACACAGTCGGTTGAACAGCAATCTTTGGGTTTGGTCGCCGTCGATAATCCGCACTTGGCCTTGCAGTTTGGGCGCGTCGTGATGAAAGGTGTTTTTAAACGCGTGCCAACGGTCGGTTTGCAGATGGATGATGGCAAACATATCGTGCGAGATATTAACGCCGACGCTGAATAGTTTGGCCGAGGATTGCAGGCAGAAACTGCTGTCGCCAAACAGGCACAGCCCCGTGTTTTCCGGATAGCGGAACAATTCGATTTTCACTGCTTCGGGTTCGGCAAAGATATTGCAAAATAGCCGTTCAAACAACGACGGTTGCGCCACGCCTTCGCTCAACATACCGTAAAGCCCGCCCAGCCAATCAACATAGCCGAGAAAAGTGAAACGGTAGTCCTGCATAATGGCTTCGATGCGCTTGGGATCGCGTTTGCTGATCAAGCGGACAAATTCAAAACCGACTTCCGGCAGCCGCGCCCGAAGTGTTTGGTGCAGGCGGTGGGCAAACAGGTTTTTATGGTTGTGCGGATTGCGCAGAATACCGAGAAATTTCAGCCGCAATATCCGCCACAAGGCATCCGGTACTTTGACGGTCTCGGCATTTGCCGTAGGTGTTTTCAGACGGCCTGCAGGTAAGGTACGCAGATGATTGCAGGCTTCTTCGTAGCCGCTTTCATGACGGTTGAACCAGCTTTCCAGATTGTATTGGTTGGCAGAGTCTTCGACAAAGGTCAGCGTATAGAGGTTTTTTGCCGCCAAGTTGCCGATGATGTTGACACTTATCGCTTCGCTGCGGTTTTGTTCTTTGCCGCGGGCTTTTTCGCCAGTGTGGAACATGGACAAGGGTAGCTTGTAAACATTCTGATTCTGCGGGCTTACCTGCGGATTATGCGAATGCTGCCGCTGCTCGGTTTGGGCGATGAAGTGGTGTTCCTTCGTCGGATTTGCGGTCAACAGGGCGTAAGGCTTTTCTCCGCATTCGGAAAATTCGCAATCGCTGAGGATAAAGGCTTGTCGAGTCATAATGTCGGGAAAGGCCGTCTGAATATGTCGATTATAGTTTAAAAGAGGGAATTATACAGAATGATGTGGAGATTTCCCTGACAGCTGAAACCTAGACATAGATTTTCGGCTGTTTTCATTCTTAATCCTTCCTTTTAAAATGTCCCCAATATTTTTAATTTGATTACTCAAATCTCAACATAGTTAGCGTCAAAGTATAATAGGTATTGTCTAAATTATGCCTTATTAATTTCAAATATTATTATATTTTATTTAGCTTATATTTTTAATTAATTTTATATAGATTAACAAAAGCAATATAATTAAAATATCAAAAATAATAAAAATCGATAATATTTGAGTTATATCATAGATTGTAATGAGTATATCTTCGGCGGAACTCATCATTTCTATCTTATATTTAATTGTTAAAAAAACATTTAAAATATAGACTATTTGAAAAATAAGAACCAATGAAACAAAAATCTTTATCAATATCTTACCTAAGATACTCATTTTAATTTCCTATTTATTCATAAATGAAATGTTGTGTGGTAGCCAATGCAGAGAAGAGTAGTAAAAGACATAAAGGCCGTCTGAAACAGGTTGGAGCGAAGTCCGATATACCTATTTTCAGACGGCCTTTTTCTTTCAAATCAGTCAATCAGGATACGATTTAGCCCAAAGCCTTCCTTGCCCCGGCAAAGAGGCGGTACCAGCCGGACAGTTTCGTCCAGTCTTCCGGTTTCCAGCTCATTTGCGCGGCACGATATACGCGTTCCGGATGCGGCATCATGATGGTAACGCGACCGTCGGCGTTGGTCACACCGGCAATACCCTGAGGCGAGCCATTAGGGTTGAGCGGATAAGTTTGGGTCACTTGGTTTTGACCGTCCACATATTGCAGCGCAATGCCCAAATTGGCAGAAATGTTGCCGCCGTGAAGCGCGAAGTCGGCGCGGCCTTCGCCGTGGCTGACCACGACAGGCAGGCTGGAGCCTTGCATTTCGTTCAGAATCAGCGACGCGGATTTCGGAACATGAACCATGCTCAGGCGCGCTTCAAACTGTTCACTCAAGTTGCGTTTGAACTTCGGCCATGTTTCTGCACCCGGGATAATCTCGGCAAGGTTGCTGACCATTTGACAGCCGTTGCACACGCCCAATGTCAGCGTGTTCGGATCGGCGAAGAAGGCGGCAAATTGGTCGCGCAGAGCAGGGTGGAACAAAATCGATTTCGCCCAGCCTTCGCCTGCACCGAGTACGTCGCCGTAGCTGAAGCCGCCGCACGCCGCCAGCATTTTGAAGTCGGCAAGGTGAACGCGGCCTGCCATCAGGTCGGACATATGCACGTCGTAGGCATCGAAACCAGCTCGGGTGAACGCGGCGGCCATTTCGATTTGTCCGTTTACGCCCTGTTCGCGCAGGATGGCGATTTTGGGTTTCGCGCCGCTGTTGACGAAAGGCGCGGCGATGTCTTCGTTTACATCAAACTTCACATCGGCAAACAATGCGCTGCGTTCGTTGTCGCCAATCAGGGCAAACTCGCTGTCGGCGCAGGCAGGGTTGTCGCGCAGGCGTTGGATGGCGTGGCTGGTTTCCTGCCATGCGCGTTGCAGGTCGGCGCGGTTTTGTTCCAGTATGATGCCTGCCTGATTGCGGATAACGATTTTCTCGTCAGTACCGATGGTCGCAACAGTATGCAGTGCCAAATCAGCTTCTTTAAACAAGGCTTCTACGGCCGCAACATCTTGTTTGGCAATTTGAATCACTGCGCCCAGCTCTTCATTGAATAATGCGCGAATGCTGGCTTCGTTGGCATCGGCTTGGTTGGCAACCAGCGAGGTCAAATCCACATTGACGCCGATGCGGCCTGCAAACGCCATTTCTACCAAAGCGGCAAACAAGCCGCCGTCGCTGCGGTCATGGTATGCCAAGAGTTTGTCTTCGGCGACAAGCTGTTGAATCACGTTGTAAAACGCTTTCAGACGGCCTGTATCGTCTAAATCAGGCGCATCGCCGGTCATGTTGTTGTAAACCTGACCGAATGCAGAGCCGCCCATGCGCGCTTTGCCGTTGCCCAAGTCAACCAGCAGCAATACGCTGTCTTCGACGTTTTTCAACTCAGGCGTAACAGTTTTGCGTACGTCTTCCACTGGCGCAAATGCAGAAATAATCAGGCTTAAAGGCGAAACCACGGATTTTTGTTCACCATTATCCTGCCATACGGTTTTCATCGACAGGCTGTCTTTGCCCACGGGAATGCTCAAATCCAATGCCTGACAGGCTTTGGAAACGGCTTCGACGGTGCGGTAAAGTTTTTCGTCTTCGCCTTCGTTGCCGCACGCCGCCATCCAGTTGGCGGAAAGTTTGATGTTGCCGATGTCGCCGATGTTGACCGCAGCGATGTTGGTGATGGCCTCGCCGACGCACATTCTGCCCGAAGCGGGCGCGTCAAACAGGGCGACGGTCGGTTTTTCGCCCATAGACATTGCTTCGCCGCGGTAGGTATTGAAGCTCATCATGGTCACGGCGCAGTCGGCTACGGGGGTTTGGTATTTGCCGACCATTTGGTCGCGGTGAGTCATGCCGCCGACACTGCGGTCGCCGATGGTAATCAGGAAGTTTTTAGCGGCTACGGTAGGCAGACGCAGAACGCGGTAGGCGGCTTCGGTAATGTCGATATCGCCAGCGTTAAACGGTTTTTCAGACGGCGTAACCGTTTTGTCGGTACGCGTGGTTTTGGGCGGTTTGCCGAGCAAAACGTTCAATGGCAAATCGACGGGGTTGTTGGAGAATAAATCGTCGCGTACTTTCAAATGACCATCGTCAGTCGCCGTACCGACTACGGCAAACGGGCAACGTTCGCGTTCGCAGATGGCGCGGAAGGTCTCCAAATCTTTTTCTAAAATCGACAATACATAACGCTCTTGCGATTCGTTACACCAGATTTGCAGCGGGTTGAGGCCGTGTTCTTCCAGCGGCACTTCGCGCAGCTTGAATACCGCGCCGCGTCCGGCATCGTTGACGAGTTCGGGGAAGGCGTTGGACAAGCCACCTGCGCCGACGTCGTGGATGGAGATAATCGGATTCTTATCGCCGAGCTGCCAGCAGCGGTCGATGACTTCTTGTGCGCGGCGTTCGATTTCGGGGTTGCCGCGTTGCACGGAGTTGAAGTCCAAAGATGCGTCGTTTGTGCCGGTATTCATGGAAGAAGCCGCGCCACCGCCCAAACCAATGAGCATGCCTGGGCCGCCCAGTTGGATCAGCAACGCGCCTTCGGGGATTTCATCTTTGTGTGTTTGTTGTGCCTGAATGCTGCCCAAGCCGCCGGCAATCATAATCGGTTTGTGATAGCCGCGAACCTGACCATCAAATTTTTCTTCAAAAGTGCGGAAGTAGCCCAAGAGGTTCGGACGGCCGAATTCGTTGTTGAACGCTGCGCCGCCGATCGGGCCTTCAATCATGATGTCTAAAGGGGAAGCAATATGGCCGGGTTTGCCGTAGGCTTGTTCCCAAGGCTGCTCCAAGCCAGGGATATTCAGGTTGGAGACGGTAAAGCCGGTCAAGCCTGCTTTCGGACGCGAGCCTTTACCTGTTGCGCCTTCATCGCGGATTTCACCGCCCGCACCTGTTGCCGCGCCCGCAAACGGCGCGATGGCGGTCGGGTGGTTGTGCGTTTCCACTTTCATGATGATATGGGTGTCTTCTTCATGGAAACGGTAGCCTTGGTTTTCCGCCGCATTCGGATAGAAACGCTCAACTTTGGCGCCTTCGATTACGGACGAATTGTCTTTATAGGCAACGACTGTGCCTTCAGGATGCGCATTGTGTGTGTCGCGAATCATGCCGAAAAGGGATTTTGGTTGTTTTTCACCATTGAGGATGAAGTCGGCGTTGAAGATTTTGTGGCGGCAGTGTTCGCTGTTTGCCTGAGCGAACATCATCAATTCAACATCGGACGGATTGCGGTTTAAAGCCTGATAGTTTTCAACCAAATAATCGATTTCGTCAGCTGAAAGCGCCAAGCCCATTTCGGTATTGGCTTTGACCAATGCCTCTTTGCCGCCGCCCAATACATCTACGCTGGAGAAGGTTTCCGATTGGATGTGGTGGAACAGTTGCGCCGCTGCATCGATGTCGGTCAACACGCTTTCGGTCATGCGGTCGTGCAGCAGGGCTGCCCATTGTTGTTTTTGCTCGTCGGTAAGCGCACCTTCCAACCATACGGCCATGCCGCGTTCGATACGTTCAATGCCTTCCAAACCGCAGTTTTCGGCGATATTGGTTGCTTTGGAAGCCCAAGGCGAAATGGTACCCAAACGGGGTGTTACCAAAAATAAATGCAAGCCCTCGCGCGCTTTGGGCGTTTGTTCAACGCTTTGCGCTGCCAGTAAGGCTTGCAGTTTTTCGACTGTCGCGGCATCAAGTGTTTTTTCGCTACCGACAAAATACCAAAATTCGCTGCTTAATTTGACTTCGGGCAAGCCGAGGGCGGCTGCTTTTTGGAAGAGTTTTTCAACACGGAAATCGGAAAGGGCGGTTACACCGCGCAAGGGCAGAACAACAGACATGGATTCAGCTCACAAAATGCAGTTGGGGAATCCATTATTATACCTGAAAAATGCAATTTTGCTTGTGAATTTATACTTCAAGTGTTGACAATTTTTGCTTGTAAATTGAAGGGAAATGAGGTGATCGTGTCACCTACTTTTTTATTTTGTACCTGATTATTCGATTGTTTTTGTTTATTTTTGAAGAATCGGGAGAAGGGGGACGGATAGACGTAACGATATAAAGTGAAAATTATTTGATTGTTGTCTTTGATATTTTGCTGACAATAAGGCCGTCTGAAACCTTACTTTCAGACGGCCTTGCTTTATCCTTTTCTTTTGTTTCCCAACATATCCAGCAATCCTGCCAGATTGCTTTTTCCTTCTTCCTTGCTCACAATCGGCTCTCCGCCTTTGCGGCCTAAAATCTTGATGTCTTCCTGCGGCATTTCGTCTATGAAGCGGCTCGGCTCGGGGAATTGCCATGTGCCTTGCTTTTTGCGTTTGAGGCAGTGGGTCAGTGTAAGCTGGCGTTTGGCGCGGGTAATACCGACGTACATCAGGCGGCGTTCTTCTTCGACATTGTCTTCTTCGATGCTGTCATTATGCGGCAAGATACCTTCTTCGCAACCGACAAGGAAAACGTAGGGGTATTCCAAACCTTTGGAAGCATGCAGGGTGGAGAGTTTGACGGCATCGATTTCTTCTTCGCTTTTGCCCTCCAAAAGCGTCATCAGGGCGATGGTTTGGGCGAGTTCGATGATGTTTTTGCCGTCTTGCTCGCCTTTGCGTTCCAGCCAGCCTGTCAGGTCGGTAACGTTGCGCCATTTGATCTCGCCTGCTTTGCCTTCCTCGTTGGCCAACAGGTGGTTTTCGTAGTCGATTTCTTTCAGCAGGTTATGAATAAACTCGCCTGCTTCGTTGGTTTCGGCTTTGGCGCGGTAGCTTTCAATCATATCCATGAAGGCTTGCAGGTGTTGGCGGTTGGTATGGTTCAATAGGGTAAGCGCTTCTTCGGTTTGCGCGGCTTCATATAGGCTGCATTCGTGTTCGTGCGCGTAGGTGTTGAGTTTGCCCAGTGTCACGTCGCCAATACCGCGTTTGGGCGTGGTGACGGCGCGCAGGAAGGCGGGATCGTCGTTGGGGTTGGCAAGCAGGCGCAAATAGGACAAAACGTCTTTGATTTCGGCTTTGTCAAAAAAACTCTGTCCGCCGGAAAGTTGGTAAGGGACGCGCGCACTGCGCAAGGCTTCTTCAAAAATCCGCGCCTGATGGTTGCCGCGGTATAAGACGGCGAAATCGGCGTATTGGGTTTTTTCGCCGCCGACCAGCTTCTGCTTGACGATTTGGCTGACAACCCAGTCGGCTTCGTGCTGCTCGCTTTGACAGGCAACGACTTTGACGATTTCGCCTTCGCCGAACTGCGACCAAAGTTTTTTGGTAAAGAGTTTGGGGTTGTTTTCAATCACTTTATTAGCGATTTTGAGAATCCGCGCGGTGGAGCGGTAGTTTTGCTCCAGCTTGATAACCTTCATCTGCGGATAGTCTTCCTGCATTTTGCGCAGGTTTTCCATGTTTGCGCCGCGCCATGCGTAGATGGACTGGTCGTCATCGCCGACGGCGGTAAACATGCCTTCCGCGCCGGTCAGAAGCTTCATCAGGGTAAATTGGCAGGTGTTGGTGTCCTGACATTCGTCAACTAACAGATAACGCAGCCGCCGCTGCCATTTGTTGCGTACTTCGCTGTTCTGCTGCAATAGCACGGCAGGCAGGCGAATTAAGTCGTCGAAGTCTACTGCCTGATAGCTTTGCAGGGTTTCCTGATAACTTGCATAGACGCGCGCTGTTTGTTGTTCCCACACATTAGAGGCCGTCTGAACGACTTCTTCAGGCGTTTTTAAATCGTTTTTCCAAAGGGAAATTTGATGCTGCGCTCTGAATATGGCTTCTTTACCCGTACCGCCCAAGAGTTCGCCGATGATTTTCGCGCTGTCGGTAGAGTCGAGGATGGAAAAGTTTTTTTTGTAACCGATTTGATTGGCTTCTTCGCGCAAAATCTTCATGCCCAAAGAGTGGAAGGTGCAAATCGTCAGCCCGCGCGTTTGCGACTTGGGCAGCATTTTAGAGACGCGCTCCTGCATTTCCGTGGCGGCTTTATTGGTAAAGGTAATCGCGGCGATGGTATGCGGCAGATAGCCGACATTGACGATCAAATGCTTGATTTTTTGCGTAATCACGCCGGTTTTGCCGCTACCTGCGCCGGCAAGGACGAGCAGGGGGCCACCTAGATATTTGACTGCAGCTTGCTGTTGGGGGTTGAGTTTCATTGAAGGGGAAGACGGGTAATGTGGGGAGCAATTATACAACAAGGCCGTCTGAAATTTTCAGACGGCCTTGGGCGTTTTTTAGAGTAAACCCTATTCAAAATATTTCAATTTGCCTTTGAAGTCTTCTATTTTTTCATAACCTTTTTGCGCCATGATGGCTGTTAATTCAAGGGAAACCCGTTCAAAAATGTCTACGCCTTGCTGGTGTAGCGCCGTGCCGATCTGTACCATGCTTGCGCCGCACAAGATGTGTTCAAACGCATCTCGGCCGCTGTAAACGCCGCCTGTTCCGATGACTTGGATAGACGGATCCAGTCTTTGATAGAACGCATGGACATTGGCAAGTGCGGTCGGTTTGATGTATTGGCCACCTATGCCGCCGAAGCCGTTTTTCGGGCGGATAACAACGGATTCGTCCTCGATATACATGCCGTTGCCGATGGAGTTGACGCAGTTGACGAATTTTAGGGGATAGCGGTTGAACACTTCTGCTGCTTGATCGAAATGGGCAATATCGAAATACGGCGGTAGCTTGATGCCCAATGGCTTGTCGAAGTAGGTAAATGCATTATCCAAAATCATCTCGGTGGTTTCAAAATCGTAGGCGATTTGCGGCTTGCCGGGGACGTTTGGGCAGGAAAGATTGAGTTCGGTAATGCCGTTGAATCCGCTGTTTTGCACTTTTTTTAGCAACGTGTGCGTTTCATCGGGCGACATACCGACCAGCGAGAGGAAAAAAGCCCTTTTCGGATGAGCCTCTTGGAGTGAAAGCAGGTAATCCAGATAGTAATCAATGCCTTGGTTTGGCAAGCCCATAGAATTGATGCTGCCGAGAGGGACATCGTGATAGCGCGGTTCAGGATTGCCTTGACGGGAGGCAAGCGTTGCGGTTTTGGTAACGAAAGTGCCTGCCGAAGACTGTCTGACCGCTTCCAATTCCTCAACAGTCATACACGACACACCAGCGGCATTCATCAGGCAGTTGTCAAAAGAAAAACCGGCGATTTGGGTTTTCAACGATACCATCTCCTGCTCCTTTTCTTCGCAAAATCAAAATGTTTGACAAGCGTAACACGAAGAAGCGGTATGATTTTTAACAAACATCAAATGACAAAGCATGTAGGCGGATGTTGTTTTCAATATTGAAAAAAGGCCGTCTGAAAAACTCAAACGGTCTTTCAGACGGCCTTCTCTAAGCTGTCGGCTGATTTGGCTATTGGGTTTTGAAAATCAGGCCAACCATTCGTTCAAAGCCGCTTCAAAACGTTTCAAGCCTTCGGCCATATCTTCATCGTTCAGCAGCAGGCTGGGAGCAAAGCGCACCACATTGGCGCCGGCAACCAGTACCATCAGGCCGTGTTTTAAAGCGGCGGCGGTAATTTCCGATGCCTTGCCTGCGTATTCGTCTGCCAACACGCAGCCGAGCAGCAGGCCCATGCCGCGGACTTCTTTAAATACGCCGGTTTTCACGCCCAATTCACGCAAGGCCGTCTGAAGTTTTTGGCCTTGTTGCTGAACGTGTGCCAATGTTTCGGGCGCATTGATGATGTCAAACGCACGGCTGCCGACTGCGCACGCCATCGGATTGCCGCCAAAGGTCGAGCCATGTGTTCCGGGGCCGAAGGTTGGGGCGATTTTATCGGTTGTCAGAATTGCGCCAATCGGGAAGCCGCCGCCCAAGGCTTTGGCGGAGCTGAGAATATCGGGTCTTACGCCGTAATGCTCGTAGGCAAACAGTTTGCCCGTATGACCCATGCCGGTTTGTACTTCGTCCAAAATCAGCAAGGTGCCGTGTTTGTCGCATAAACGGCGTGCGGCTTGCAGATATTCTTGAGTGGCAGGCAGAATGCCGCTTTCACCTTGAATCGGCTCGATAATCACGGCGCAGGTTTTGTCGCCGACAGCTGCTTTCAATGCGGCAATATCATTAAATGGAACATGGGTAATATCTGACGGCAGCGGTGCGTAATCTTTGCTGTATTTGGGCTGTCCACCGACGGATACGGTAAACAGGGTGCGGCCGTGGAAGCTGTTGAGGCAGGAGATGATTTCGGTTTTGTGTTCGCCAAAATGATCGCGGCCGTATTTGCGCGCCAGTTTCAGCGCGGCTTCATTGGCCTCTGCGCCGGAATTGCAGAAAAACACTTTGTCGGCAAAGGTGTTTTCGACCAATTTTTTGGCCAATTCTTGCGCCGATTGGGTGGTGTAGATATTAGAAATGTGCCAGAGTTTTTGCGATTGTTCGGCCAAGGCTGCGACCAAATCGGGATGGCAATGGCCTAGCGCGTTCACAGCAATACCGCCTGACAAGTCAATGTATTCTCGTCCTTCGGTATCCCAAACCCGGCTGCCGAGCGCGCGTTCCGGAATCATGGGGGCGAATGAGAAATTGGGTGTCAGGTAGTTTTGCATGTTCTTTTCCTTTTGATATTGTCAACAATCTCTTGAATTATGCGCCTATTGGTTGCGAGATTCAATATGGCAATCAGGCCGTCTGAAAACTGGCTTTCAGACGGCCTGATGCTTATTTATGCTTGATTTCCCAGCATTGATGGATTTTTTTGTTGCGGAAATCGTCGGGAACGGACTGCTTGGAAATGTCTTTGACGGCGTATTGTTCCGCGACCGAATCGTCCAACACAAAGCTGCGCAAGTTGTTGGAGAAATACAGAATGCCGTCTGAAGCGAGCAGGCTCATTGCGCCGTCAATCAGCTTTTTATGGTCGCGCTGGATGTCGAGGATGTCGAGCATTTTTTTGCTGTTGGAAAAGCTGGGAGGATCCATAACGATCAGGTCAAATTTTTTGCCTTCGTCTGCAGCATTTTGCAGGTATTGGAACACATCGGCGCGGACGATTTTGTGTTGTTCGGTGTCGATACCGTTGAGTTCAAAATTGCGTTTTGCCCACTCGAGATAAGTGTTGGATAAATCGACGGTTTCGCTGGATACCGCGCCGCCGGTTGCGGCATAGACGGTGAAGCTGCCTGTGTAGGAAAACAGGTTGAGGAAGCATTTGCCCGCTGCGGTTTCGCCGACTTTTTTGCGCGTGTTGCGGTGGTCGAGGAAAAGGCCGGTATCGAGGTATTTGTCGAGGTTGACCCAAAACTTGCGGCCGTTTTCAGTGATGACGAAATCGTCGCCGGTTTTGCCGGTTTTTTCGTATTGCTGCAAACCTTTTTGGCGTTCGCGGCGTTTGAGGTGGATTTGTTCGGGCGCAAAACCGGTCACAAAACCAATAGCTTCCAATACATCGGCAAGCCATGCTTCGTATTCTTCGGGCTGCATCAGCCAGCCGGTATCGTATTCCTGAAGGTGGATTTGGTCGCAGTAAACATCGACGGCAAAGGGAAATTGGGGAATATCGCGGTCGTAAATGCGCCAGGCTTCGATATTGTTGTGTTTGGCCCATTTCATAAGATGTTTGATGTTTTTGCCCAAGCGGTTGGCAAAGGGGGTAATGTCGGTCATGGTTTCAGACGGCCTGAATAAGTATTGGGAAGGGGTTGGATTTTAACGCACTTGATGCCTTTTTGCTTGACTGTTATCCATAAAATCTATATTATCCGCTGTTCGCCTTTTGATACGAAGCCATCGTCATCCAACCTAAACCGCTGTTTCGGGCGCGTTTCTTTTATTGCTTGCATATTTGCAAAGCCTTTTCTGTGCAGGTTGTCGTCGATGTTAACCACAAGCAAGATGCTTGCGACAACCCTGTAACTTCACATTTTCCGTATCGTTACTTTCCTTTGCTTCAGGTCGTCTGAAATTGTTCAGGCGTGCGCGTTGTTGTCTCTTAGGATAGATATGTCTATTAAATTTGCCGATTTGAACCTTGATAAAAACATTTTGTCTGCCGTAAGCAGCGAGGGTTATGAAAGCCCAACCCCGATTCAGGCGCAAGCGATTCCGTTTGCTTTGGACGGCCGCGATATTATGGCTTCGGCGCAAACCGGTTCAGGCAAAACCGCAGCCTTCCTGCTGCCGACTTTGCAAAAACTGACCAAGCGCAGCGAAAAACCGGGCAAAGGCCCGCGCGCTTTGGTATTGACCCCGACCCGCGAACTGGCGGCTCAAGTGGAAAAAAACGCGCTGGCGTATGCTAAAAATATGCGTTGGTTCCGTACTGTCAGCATTGTTGGAGGTGCATCTTTCGGCTATCAAACCCGTGCTCTGAGCAAACCGGTTGACCTGATTGTCGCTACTCCAGGCCGTCTGATGGATTTGATGCAGAGCGGTAAAGTTGATTTTGATCGTTTGGAAGTGCTGATTCTGGACGAAGCCGACCGTATGTTGGACATGGGTTTTATCGACGACATCGAAACCATCGTGGAAGCAACGCCGAGCGACCGTCAGACTTTGTTGTTCTCAGCCACTTGGGACGGCGCAGTGGGCAAGCTGGCGCGCAAACTGACCAAAGACCCTGAAACCATCGAAGTTGAGCGCGTGGATGATCAAGGCAAAATCGAAGAGCAGCTGTTGTACTGCGACGATATGCGCCACAAAAACCGCCTGCTCGACCACATTTTGCGCGATGCCAATATCGATCAATGCGTAATTTTCACGTCCACCAAAGCCATGACCGAAGTCATCGCGGATGAATTGTACGAAAAAGGTTTTGCCGCCAACTGCCTGCACGGTGATATGCCGCAAGGCTGGCGTAACCGTACGCTGATGGACTTGCGCAAAGGCCGCTGCAAAATTTTGGTTGCCACCGACGTTGCCGCACGCGGTATCGACGTACCGACCATTACCCACGTTATCAACTACGACTTGCCCAAACAGGCTGAAGACTACGTTCACCGCATCGGCCGTACCGGCCGCGCAGGCCGCACCGGTATTGCGATTACTTTTGCCGAAGTAAACGAATACGTCAAAGTACACAAAATTGAAAAATACATCGGCCGCAAATTACCTGAGCTGACCATCGAAGGCATGGAGCCGACACGCAAACGCAAATCTGCCGGCGGCAAACCAAAAGGCAAAGGCGGCTGGGGCGATCGTAAATCCGGAGGCTGGCGCGGCGATAAGAAACCGGCTAAAGAAGGCTTCGGCGGCAAATCTCGCGGCGAAGGCCATAAAAAAGACGGTTTCAAGAAAGATGGCTTTAAGAAAGATGGCTTTAAGAAAGATGGTTTCAAAAAAGCTGACGGTTTCAAAAAAGGCGGCGAAGGCTTTAAAGGCAAGCGCAAGTCTAACGATAGCTTTGGCGGCAAACATAAAAAAGGTTGATTGCTTCAATCTTAAGACCATCTGAAAAGACATAAGGGCGTGTGAAGACACGCCCTTTTTTATGATTTCAAGTTTCGTATAGAAAAAAGCGTGGGATTAGTCCCACGCTTTTTTTCAGACGGCCTCTTACAAAGCGGCCAATACGGCATCGCCCATTTCGGAGCAGGAAACCAGTTTGGTACCTTCTTCGTAAATGTCGCCGGTACGCAAACCTTGTTGCAGTACTTTTTGTACGGCGTTTTCAACTTGTTGAGCGCGTGCCTCGTCATTTAGGCTGTAACGCAGCAACATGGCGAGGGACAAAACGGTTGCCAGCGGATTGGCTTTGTTTTGACCGGCAATGTCAGGAGCGGAGCCGTGAGAAGGTTCGTACAGGCCTTTGCCGTTTTCGTCCAAAGAAGCAGAAGGCAGCATACCGATGGAGCCGGTCAGCATAGACGCTTCGTCAGACAGAATGTCGCCGAAGATGTTGCCGGTGGCAATCACGTCAAACTGTTTCGGTGCGCGTACCAACTGCATGGCGGCGTTGTCGACGTACATATGGGAGAGCTCGACATCAGGGTATTCTTTGCCGATTTCTTCAAAGATTTCGCGCCACAGTTCGGTGGTTTCCAAAACGTTGGCTTTGCCTACGGAGCAGACTTTTTTGCTGCGTTTTTGGGCGGATTGGAAGGCAACGTGGGCAATACGGCGGATTTCGCTTTCGCTGTATTTCATGGTGTTGTAGCCTTCGCGTTCGCCGTTTTCCAAAACACGGATGCCGCGCGGTTCGCCAAAGTAAATATCGCCGGTCAGTTCGCGTACGATAAGGATGTCGAGGCCTGCTACGATTTCCGGTTTCAGAGTGGAAGCATTGGCCAGCTCTTTATACAAAATGGCAGGGCGCAGGTTGGCAAACAGATTCAAGTCTTTACGGATGGCTAACAAGCCGCGCTCAGGGCGCAGTGGACGGTCGAGATTATCGTATTGAGGAGAACCGACTGCACCAAGCAGGACCGCATCGGCTTTACGGCAAAGGTTTTGCGTGAATTCTGGATAAGGATGGCCGTATTCGTCATAGGCTTCGCCGCCCAAAGGTGCGTATTCGTAGCTGACATCCAAACCTTGTTCGATAAGTTTGTCGAGTACACGGACGGTTTCTGCAACGATTTCAGGGCCGATGCCGTCGCCGCGCAAGATAGCGATATGTTTGGTCATTTTGTTTTTCCTTGAGTTGGGGGAATGGGGCTATGCCGTCTGAACGGTATCATACGGGTTGGAAAAGCGTGATTGTACCATTGTGGTATTGGTAAAGCTGTTCGGAAACAGCGTAGGGGTCGTTTTGGGCGATTTCCCGGGCAATTTCCAACATGGCGGCAACAGCATCGTGGTCGGATGGGCTGCACAATGCGAGAAAATCACGTGAGGGAATAGCGAACACGGGGTCTGCCGTAAGCTGTCGGTCATTTGCCAAGATGTCGTCCAATATCAGAATCAGTGCGGATTCGTTGTCATCATTGGAGATAACTTGCGTCAGTGTGCCGTTTTCGAGATGTTCAGTGCGGAGCTTGCCGGCAGTTTCACGCCTGAGGTTGGCAAGGGCAATGCTGTGCAGGGCATCTGTATCGGGGATGCCGAGTCTTTCCATGTCTTTCGTGCCGAACGAACGTATGATGTTGCCCATGTGTGCGACGTACATCACCAGCAGGTTGTCTGCCAGCGGACGGTAGAGCAGCAGCGTTTCCGCGTCGGGAAGGGGATCGTGGTTTTGGCTGAGCAGATTGTTTAAAAACGCGGTATCTTTGATGATGGGCAGGATGTTGTCTACGGTCATTGTGCTGTCGGCTTCTGCCATTTCTCGGACAACTTTGGCATTTAGGGCGATGATTTCATCCAAAGCTTCGGGGTTTTGCAGGTAATGGGCGTAGTGGTTGCCCAGATAGGCGCAGGGATTGTCCTGCCCTTCGCCAAGCAGAATCAGAACGCTGGTGTCGTCCAAGCTGCTGCCCCAACGGATTTCGGTGTCGAGTCGGTGTTTGGATTGCAGACGTTCGGCAAAATAGCTGACGAACCCGCGCCAGTCCATCAGTTTGGATTTGAAGAGTTTTTTCAATAAAGACATAATGTTGATGTCGTCTGAAAGGGTTTACAGGCGTTCGGCCTCGATGCGGATTTTAAAAACGACTTTGCGTATGTTCGCCCTGTCGCCGACCAATGGAGCATGCGCATCATTCGGGAAAAATAGCGCAAATTCGCCGGGCTCCAAGGTTAACCAGGTTTCCGGCTTGCAGTTGAAAAACTCGATATCGCGCTTTTCGTTGTAGCCTAAACCGTTTTTCAGACGGCCTCTGTCTATCCAGCCATACGTTTCGCTGCCATCAATCGGTGTTTGAATATCAATATGTTTTAAGTGCGCTTCTGGCTGGGCTTTGCCTTTAGTCCTCATCGGCTCGCTGCCGATAAAAATACGGATATTGGGATTCTCGCATGGCACTTGACCGTCCGGCAGCTTGGTAAAATCCAAGGTCTGCAACAGATGGAAGGCTTCGGCAAAGTCGGGATGCAAGGCAGCGTAGCGAGTGGCATTGCTTATGGTGTCGGTAATCATAGTATATTTGTATAGATTAAAGGCCGTCTGAAACACTTAAATTTTTCAGATGGCCTTTTGTATATCAACCGTTAAACAGCCAAGGCTGGCTTTGGCGGCGTTTTTCTTCAAAGGCGTGAATTTCGTCAGCGTGTTGCAAGGTCAGGCCGATTTCGTCCAAGCCGTTTAAGAGGCAGTGTTTGCGGTGTTCGGTAATGTCGAAGGTGAATGTTTCGCCGCTAGGGGTGGTCAGGGTTTGCTCGGCAAGATCGATGGAGAGCTGATAGCCTTCGTTGGCTTCAACTTCTTTGAAAAGCTGGTCAACCTGTTCTTCTGTCAAAACGATAGGCAAAAGGCCGTTTTTGTAGCAGTTGTTGAAGAAGATGTCGGCGAAGCTGGGGGCGATGACGGCGCGGAAGCCGTAGTCGTCCAATGCCCAAGGGGCGTGTTCGCGTGAAGAGCCGCAACCGAAGTTTTTACGCGTCAACAGGATTTGTGCGCCTTGATAGCGTGGCTGGTTCAGAGAGAAATCCGGATTTAACGGGCGTTTGCTGTTGTCCATGCCTGGTTCGCCGTGGTCGAGGTAACGCCATTCATCAAAGGCATTGGGGCCGAAGCCGCTGCGTTTGATTGATTTCAAAAATTGTTTGGGGATGATGGCATCGGTATCGACGTTGCTGCGGTCGAGCGGAGCGACGATGGCGGTAATTTTGGTAAAGGCTTTCATGTTCTGTACTTTTTGTTTTGTCGAGGATTTATAAATGCCCCGATTTTCGGGGCATTTATGTTTAAATTTGTTTAGTAGGTTTTGACATTTTCGGCAGTATTGCTAACAGCAGTACCGGCAGCGCTGACATCTTTAGCTACACCTGAAATGGTATTGCAAGCAGAGAGCAAGGTAATGGTAGCCAGTGCGATAAGTGCAAATTTTTTCATAATATGAATTCCTACGTGAAATTGGATTTTAGATTAGTAATTTTTTACAGACTCAGCAGAACCGCTGACAGCATTACCGGCGGCACTAACGTCTTTGCCCATGCCAGAAATAGTGTTGCAGGCGGACAGTAAGGTCATGGCAGCCAAAGCGATGAGGGCGAATTTTTTCATTTGAAGCTCCTTATAGTTTGAAAAGTACAGTCTGTTTTACTGTGTCTCTAATAATATTCGGCATCTTCACAAAAGGCAATAGCCCGTATAAATGAAAAAATGCTAATGATCTGAATAAAAGTAAGGATTTTATTAACGATCTTTATAGTTTATTCATGGTGGTTGTGTGTCAGGCTGCCTGAAGATATATTTTTAGGCAGCCTTGTTCAAAGAAGGTAAGTTTATTTGGTTGCTTCTTCGATTTTTTCTCCAACATGGCTCATGCCACGACCTACGGCATTACCGCCTTTTTTAACGGCTTCTTCGGTTTTATCGGCTACGCGCTCGGCAGTCTCTTTGGTTTTGTCCCAATTGCGGCTGGTATCGTCTTTTGCGCCGGACCAAGTGCTGGAACAAGCTGACAGGATAAGGGCTGCGGCAGCCAATGCAAACAGTTTTTTCATACTAGATTCCTTTCAAGTTATCAATGATTAAGAAGGTTTTCGGACGTTTTGCGCAATATAATAAGAAAACTTGCTTAAGCAAGGTATTGTTTCAGTCGGCCTAATGAATAAAGGCCGTCTGAAAATATTTTAAGCCATAGTGCGGATATCGGTAAAGTGGCCGGTCACCGCGGCTGCGGCTGCCATGGCAGGGCTGACGAGGTGGGTGCGTCCGCCGTTGCCTTGACGGCCTTCAAAGTTACGGTTGGAAGTAGAGGCGCAACGTTGTCCCGAGGTCAGGCGGTCGGCATTCATGGCGAGGCACATAGAGCAGCCCGGCTCGCGCCATTCAAAACCGGCTTCGATAAATACTTCGTGCAAGCCTTCTTTTTCGGCCTGTTCTTTAACCAAACCGGATCCGGGAACAATCAATACGCGTTGTACATTGTCCGCTTTTTTACGACCTTTGGCGATGGCGGCGGCTTCGCGCAAGTCTTCGATACGGCTATTGGTGCAAGAGCCGATAAAGACGATATCGACAGGAATTTCGTTTAATGGCGTACCGGCTTCCAAGCCCATGTATTCAAGGGCGCGTTCCATGCCGCTGCGTTTGACCGGATCGGCTTCTTCGGCGGGATTAGGCACTTTGCCGCTGATGTCCAAAACCATTTCAGGTGATGTTCCCCAGGTTACTTGAGGTTCGATGTCTTCGGCTTTGAAGTGGTATTCTTTATCGAATACTGCGCCTTCGTCAGACACCAGCGTGCGCCAGTACTCGACGGCTTTGTCCCACGCTTCGCCTTTAGGTGCGAAAGGTTTGCCTTTTACATAGTCGATGGTGGTTTGGTCGACGGCAACCATGCCTGAGCGCGCACCGGCTTCGATCGCCATATTGCACAAGGTCATGCGGCCTTCCATAGAAAGGCTGCGGATGGCTTCGCCGCCAAACTCAATGGCGTAACCTGTACCACCGGCCGTACCGATTTGACCGATGATGTAAAGTGCCACGTCTTTGGCGGTAACACCGGGTTTCAGACGACCTTCAACGGAAATCAGCATGGATTTGGATTTTTTTGCGGTAATACATTGGGTTGCCATGGTGTGCTCGACTTCGGAAGTGCCGATACCGTGCGCTAATGCGCCGAATGCGCCGTGGGTAGAAGTGTGAGAGTCGCCGCAGACAACAGTCATGCCGGGCAGGGTAGCACCTTGCTCCGGGCCCATAACGTGCACAATGCCTTGACCTTTATCCATGAACGGGAAGTAGGCGAGTGCGCCAAACTCTTTAATGTTTTTGTCCAAAGTATCGACTTGCAGTTTGGAAATCGGGTCTTGAATACCTTTGTCCCAGTCGCCGGTCGGGGTGTTGTGATCGGCTGTGGAGACTACGCTGTCGATACGCCAGAGTTTGCGGCCGGCCATTTTCAAGCCTTCAAATGCTTGCGGGCTGGTTACTTCGTGAACCAGGTGGCGGTCGATGTAAAGCAGGACAGTGCCGTCTTCTTCTTCGCGGACGACGTGGCTGTTCCAAAGTTTATCGTAAAGGGTTTGTGCGCTCATGATGAGTATTCTTTGCTATTGGTAGGTATGAATGATGGTTTGCGTTTATGGGCGGATTTTAGGCTTTTTATAGGGGCTGCGCAATAGGAATTTGTCCAATTTTTAAAATTTGTTGCAAAGTTTCAAAAACACTTGTAAAAAATTAGACAAATTGTAGAATTGTTGACAAAAAGATGCATCTTATCTGAAAGAATGCTTGTCGAAATGTACTAAAAAGTTCTATCATTCTCACTCAACATCCACACTTACCAAGAGGTATAGAGAATGAAATTACCGGTAATGGCTCCTGAGCATCTGACTCAATTGCGGGAATTTGAGAAAAAAGTCCTTGCCAATCATGCCAAAATCGAAGCATGGTTCCGTTCGCATTGGAACGAACACCGTCCGCCGTTTTATGGTTCGGTTGACATCCGTAACGCCGGTTACAAAATTTCATCTATTGATATGAACCTGTTTCCGGGCGGCTTCAATAATTTGAATCCCAACTTTATCCCGCTGGCGGCAGTTGCCGCGCAAGATGCGGTGCAGCGTGCATGTGAAACGGCCAAATCCGTATTGATTATTCCTGAAAACCACACGCGCAACACATTCTATCTGCAAAACGTTTACGCCCTCAGCGAGATTTTGCGTTCTGCAGGATATGAAGTCCGTTTGGGCAGCCTGAATCCTGAAGTGACCGAGCCAACCGAGTTTGAAACCGCATTAGGCGACAAAATTTTGCTTGAGCCTTTATTGCGTACCCGTGAGCGTGTACATCTTGCCGACGGTTTCTCGCCTTGCGTTGTTTTGTTGAACAATGACTTGTCTGCGGGTGTTCCTGAAATCCTTAAAGGTATCAACCAAACCGTTTTGCCGCCATTGCACGGCGGCTGGACGACTCGCCGTAAAACCGAACACTTCGGCGCGTACAACCAAGTTGCAGCCGACTTTGCCAAATTGATTGACATCGATGAATGGCAAATTAACCCTTATTTTGAAAAAATCAGCGGTTTGGATTTCCAAGAGCGTGAAGGCGAGGATGCATTAGCAGGCGCGGTAGAGCGTGTATTGGCGAAAATTCAAGCCAAATACGACGAATTGGGTATTGCTGACCAGCCTTTCGTTATTGTGAAAGCTGACGCAGGTACTTACGGCATGGGCGTAATGAGCGTTAAATCTGCGGATGAAGTGCGCGGCTTGAACCGTAAAAACCGCAATAAAATGGCGAAAGTCAAAGAAGGTTTGGAAGTCAGCGAAGTCATTGTCCAAGAAGGTATTTATACCTACGAAACCATGAACGGCGCCGTGTGCGAACCTGTCGTGTATATGATGGACCGTTTTGTAATCGGCGGTTTCTTCCGTGTACACGAAGGCCGTGGCGCAGACGAAAACCTCAATGCCGGTGGCATGGTGTTTGTGCCACTGTCCAACAGCATCCCCACCGGCAGCGGCGACAACTCCCAAGAAGCCCCTGAAGCCTGCAAACGCGTATTCGAACAATGGGATTCGCTCGGTATGCCACGCTCCGAAAAAGACTGCGACGTGGATAACGAACACAACCGCCTCTACGTTTACGGCGTAATGGCACGCTTGTCCTTGCTCGCTGCGGCATTAGAGTTGGAACAAACAGCGCCTCAAGCCTAATAAAACATTCATCTATATATCAGGCCGTCTGAAAATCAGTTTTCAGACGGCCTTTTATGTCTGTACAATCCATTCAAACCAATAAACATGATTTCTTTTTATGAATAAACCAGCCAATCCTGTTGAGACAAACGACAATCTGCAAGAGCAGGCCATGCAGCGCAGCAACACGGACAATGCGCCGCGTTCTGCCATCCACCAAACCTTATATTCCGCCGATACCTTTATTCAGCATGATTATCTTGCCGGAAAGGCTTTGCCCGATATTGCACGCCCTCGAGAAGGCCAAATCAACTGGCTGCATTTTGTCGGCATCAACGATGCTGCTTTGCTCAAACACGCGCTTGAGCCTTACGGCATCCATGAGCTGGTTATTGAAGACATTCTCAGCCGCAAACAGCGTCCGAAAATCGAAGACTACGGCAACTATGTGTTTACTGCCGCACAGGTTTACCATTACACCACCACGGGCAAGCTCCATTCCGACCAAGTGTATGTGATTATAGGCAAAGATTTTGTGTTGTCTTTCCAACAAAAACCGCTGGGCTTGTTCAGCCAGCTGCGCCGGCAGATGCACGAAAATCCGCACAATATTTTGAACAAAAATACGGCGTTTCTTGCTTATTGCCTGCTTGACCGCATTGTGGACGACTATTTCATTGTTTTGGAGTCGTACAACAACCGTGTCGAAGCAATAGACAAGTCCCTGTTTAAAAATGAAAACAGCGATATTCTCAGTAAGATTCACCGCCTCAAGCGTGATGCCGTCCGTCTGCGGCGCACGCTTTTACCATTGCGCGATGTGTTCTACCAACTGGCCGTACGCGGCGATTTTGCCATTTTCAAAGGCGAATCGACCGTCTATCTGCGCGACGTGTACGACCACAATATGCAGCTTATCGAATCGCTTGATGCTTCTCGAGATATGGTGTTGAGCATGATGGACATTTACCTTTCCTTCCAATCCAACCGCATGAACCAGCAAATGCGCGTGTTGACGGTTATTACCATCATCTTCATGCCGCTGACCGTCATTACCGGCATCTATGGCATGAACTTCGACAATATGCCCGAGCTACATTGGCATTACGGCTATTTCATGGTTTTGGGTGTGATGCTGTGCATCATTATCGGACTGCTGATTTTCTTTTCGCGTAGAAAATGGCTGTAAACAGGTAGGCAAGGGGTTGAAATTCAAAGATTAAAAACGGTAGAATAATTTTGCACACGTGCAGTCTGAAGTTTTCAGACAATTTAAAAATAAATATCAAAAGGAGAATAAACGATGAAACCGGAACGCCAACTTCCTTCCCATGAACTGATCATGTCCGAGCTGATGATGCCTTATACGGCAAACTTCAGTGGCAATGTTCACGGCGGCGATCTTTTGCGCCTGCTCGACCAAGTGGCATATTCCTGCGCCTGCCGTTACAGCGGTACCTATTGCGTTACTCTGTCTGTTGATAAAGTATTGTTTAAAGAGCCTATTCATGTCGGCGAACTGGTAACCTTTTACGCCAGTATCAACTACACCGGCCGTACTTCTATGGAAGTCGGTATTCGGGTTGAGGCGCAAAACATCCACACCGGCAAAGTGCGTCATACCAACAGCTGCTACTTCACCATGGTTGCCGTTGAAGACGGTAAGCCGGTTCCTGTACCGCCTTTGGAAATCAATACACCGCGCCAACGTTGCCGTTATGAAAGGGCTAAAAAGCGTAAAGAGTTGAGTCTGCAGGCTGCGAACGAAGATTCTGGCTGCAACTAAATTGAATTTATTAAATAATGAAGGCCGTCTGAAATCCTGTTTCAGACGGCCTTCACGCAAAAGCCATAAACTGCTTGTTTTGTGGTAGAATCAACAAGATTTTTGCCATACGAAATTACAGATAATCATGACCGACGCAACCATCCGCAACGACCATAAATTTGCACTTGAAACCCTGCCTGTCAGCCTTGAAGACGAAATGCGCAAGAGCTACCTCGATTACGCCATGAGCGTGATTGTGGGTCGAGCCCTGCCGGATGTCCGCGACGGTCTCAAGCCGGTACACCGCCGCGTGTTGTACGCGATGCACGAGTTGAAAAACAACTGGAATTCCGCCTATAAAAAATCGGCGCGTATCGTCGGTGACGTTATCGGTAAATACCACCCCCACGGTGATACGGCCGTTTACGACACCATCGTCCGTATGGCGCAAGATTTCTCCATGCGTTATGTGCTGATCGACGGTCAGGGCAACTTCGGTTCCGTTGACGGATTGGCCGCGGCAGCCATGCGTTATACCGAAATCCGCATGGAAAAAATTTCCCATGAAATGTTGGCGGATATTGAAGAAGAAACCGTCAATTTCGGCTCCAACTATGACGGCAGCGAACATGAGCCGCTGGTATTGCCGACCCGTTTCCCCGCGCTGCTAGTCAATGGTTCGTCCGGTATTGCCGTCGGTATGGCAACCAATATCCCGCCGCACAATTTAGGCGATACCATCAATGCCTGCCTGCGCTTGTTGGATGAGCCTGAAACTGAAATTGACGAGCTGATCAACATCATCCAAGCGCCCGATTTCCCAACAGGCGCAACTATTTACGGCTTGAGCGGCGTGCGCGAAGGCTATAAAACCGGCCGCGGCCGTGTAGTAATACGCGGTAAAACCCATATCGAGCCTATCGGTAAAAACGGTGAACGCGAAGCCATCGTTATCGATGAAATCCCATATCAAGTAAACAAAGCCAAGCTGGTTGAGAAAATCGGCGAGTTGGTACGCGAAAAAACGTTGGAAGGCGTATCCGACCTGCGCGATGAGTCCGACAAATCCGGTATGCGTGTCGTGATCGAATTGAAACGCAATGAAAATGCCGAAGTCGTTTTGAACCAACTCTACAAACTGACCCAGCTGCAAGACAGTTTCGGTATTAATATGGTGGCCTTGGTTGACGGCCAGCCGCGTTTGCTGAACCTGAAACAAATCCTGTCCGAGTTCCTGCGCCACCGTCGCGAAGTCGTTACCCGTCGTACTTTGTTCCGCCTGAAAAAAGCGCGTCATGAAGGCCATATTGCCGAAGGTAAAGCAGTTGCCTTGTCCAATATCGACGAAATCATCCGTCTGATTAAAGATTCTGCCAATGCGCCGGAAGCCAAAGAAAAACTGCTGTCCCGCCCATGGCACAGCAGCTTGGTTGAAGACATGCTCTGCCGTACGGATTTGGACATGCACATGATGCGCCCTGAAGGCTTGCCAGATAATTTGGGTCTGCACAGCCAAGGCTATTATCTGAGCGAATTGCAAGCCGATGCCATCCTGCGCATGAGCCTGCGCAACCTGACCGGCCTCGATCAGGAAGAAATTGTCGGCGAATATAAAAACCTGATGAGCAAAATCATTGATTTCGTGGATATTCTTTCCAAACCAGAGCGCGTTACCCAAATCATACGCGAAGAATTGGCAGACATTAAAGCCAACTTCGGCGACGAACGTCGCAGCGAAATTAATCCGTTTGGCGGCGATATTGCCGATGAAGACCTGATTCCGCAACGTGAAATGGTTGTTACCCTAACTCATGGCGGCTACATCAAAACCCAGCCGACTACCGATTATCAGGCGCAGCGTCGCGGCGGCCGCGGCAAACAGGCAGCGGCAACCAAAGACGAAGACTTTATCGAAACCCTGTTTGTTGCCAATACGCATGATTATTTGATGTGCTTTACCAATTTGGGCAAGTGCCATTGGATTAAAGTGTACAAACTGCCGGAAGGCGGCCGCAACAGCCGTGGTCGCCCGATTAACAACGTTATCCAATTGGAAGAGGGCGAAAAAGTCAGCGCGATTTTGGCCGTCCGTGAGTTCCCGGAAGACCAATACGTCTTCTTCGCCACCGCACAAGGCATGGTGAAAAAAGTCCAGCTGTCTGCATTTAAAAACGTCCGCAGCCAGGGCATCAAAGCCATTGCGCTTAAAGAAGGCGATTACTTGGTCGGCGCAGCGCAAACCGGCGGTGCGGGCGACATTATGTTGTTCTCTAACTTGGGCAAAGCCATCCGCTTTAACGAATATTGGGAAAAAACCGGTAACGATGAAGCAGAAGATGCAGATATCGAAACCGAAAACGAAGATTCAGACGGCCTGGATGATGAAAATGCCGAAAACGCATTGCCAAGCGGCAAACACGGTGTCCGTCCGTCCGGTCGTGGTAGCGGCGGTTTGCGCGGTATGCGCCTGCCGGCTGATGGCAAGATTGTCAGCCTGATTACCTTCGCCCCTGAAGCCGAACAAAGCAATTTGCAAGTATTGACCGCTACCGCCAACGGCTATGGCAAACGTACCCCTATTGCCGATTACAGCCGTAAAAACAAAGGCGGCCAAGGCAATATCGCCATCAATACCGGCGAGCGCAACGGCGATTTGGTTGCCGCGACTTTGGTCAGCGAAACCGACGACCTGATGCTGATTACCAGCGGCGGCGTCCTGATTCGTACCAAAGTTGAGCAAATCCGCGAGACCGGTCGTGCTGCCGCAGGTGTCCGCCTGATTAATCTGGATGAAGGCGAAACCTTGGTCAGCTTGGAGCGTGTGGCCGAAGAGGCTGAAGATGAAGCTGCTCTGGAAAGCGATGCAGCTGAAAACCAAGTGGTAGAAGCTGAAGATACCCCGTCTCAAGAATCTTAAACCTCAATGAAAAAGGCCGTCTGAAAAGTTTTCAGACGGCCTGCTTATTCCAAAAGAAAATCCCGTGAGCGCAACCGAACCGTTCGATTTACCTCTTTTTCTGAAAAATCTGCCCAATCTGCCGGGCGTGTACCGTTTTTTTGATGAAGACAACAATGTTTTGTATGTTGGCAAAGCGGTCAATCTCAAGCGGCGCGTTTCCAGCTATTTCCAAAAAAACGACCATTCGCCGCGCATCGCATTGATGGTAAAACAGGTTCACCATATCGAAACCACCATCACGCGTTCCGAAGCCGAAGCGCTGATTCTCGAAAACAACTTCATCAAAGCCTTGTCGCCGAAATACAATATTCTTTTCCGCGATGACAAAAGCTATCCTTATTTGATGCTCAGCGGCCATCAATATCCGCAAATGGCGTATTACCGCGGCACGCTGAAGAAACCAAATCAATATTTCGGCCCGTATCCTAACAGCAATGCCGTGCGCGACAGCATTCAAGTGTTGCAAAAAGTCTTTATGCTGCGTACCTGCGAAGACAGCGTATTCGAGCATCGCGATCGTCCTTGCCTGCTTTACCAAATCAAACGCTGCACCGCGCCTTGTGTCGGCCATATCAGCGAAGAAGATTATCGTGACAGCGTGCGTGAAGCCGCGACTTTCCTCAATGGCAAAACCGACGAATTGACGCGTACCTTGCAACACAAAATGCAAACCGCCGCCGCCAATCTGCAATTTGAGGAAGCAGCCCGTTACCGCGATCAAATTCAAGCGCTTGGCATCATGCAGAGTAATCAGTTTATCGACAGTAAAAATCCGAACAATCCCAACGATATTGATTTGCTCGCGCTGGCGGTTTCAGACGGCCTGGTTTGCGTACACTGGGTCAGCATCCGCGGAGGACGGCACGTCGGCGACAAAAGCTTTTTCCCCGACACCAAAAACGATCCCGAGCCAAACGGACAAGATTACGCCGAAGCCTTCGTCGCCCAACATTATCTGGGCAAAAGCAAACCCGACATCATCATCAGCAACTTTCCCGTTCCCGATGCGCTGAAAGAGGCTTTGGAAGGCGAACACGGCAAGCAGATGCAATTTGTCACCAAAACCATAGGCGAACGAAAAGTCTGGTTGAAAATGGCGGAACAAAACGCGCAAATGGCGATTGCACAACGCCGCCTGCAACAAAGCAGCCAGCAACACCGTCTTGACGAACTGGCAAAAATCCTCGGCATGGATTCAGACGGCCTCAACCGCCTTGAATGTTTCGATATCAGCCACACACAAGGCGAGGCCACTATTGCGTCCTGCGTTGTGTACGATGAGCAAAACATCCAGCCTTCGCAATACCGCCGCTACAACATCACGACCGCCAAGCCCGGCGACGACTACGCCGCCATGCGTGAAGTGTTGACGCGCCGTTATGGCAAAATGCAGGAAGCCGAAGCCAACGGCGAGGCCGTCAAATGGCCGGATGTCGTGTTGATTGACGGCGGCAAAGGGCAAATCGGCGTAGCCGTATCAGTATGGGAAGAACTTGGGCTGCACATTCCTTTGGTCGGTATCGCCAAAGGCCCTGAGCGCAAAGCCGGTATGGAAGAACTCATACTGCCTTTTACCGGCGAAGTCTTCCGCCTGCCACCCAACAGCCCGGCCTTGCATTTATTGCAAACCGTACGCGATGAATCGCACCGCTTTGCGATTACAGGTCACCGCAAAAAACGCGACAAAGCACGCGTTACTTCCTCACTCAGCGAAATCCCCGGTATCGGCAGCAAACGCCGCCAAGCATTGCTTACCCGATTCGGCGGTCTGCGCGGCGTGATTGCGGCCAGCCGCGAGGACCTGGAAAAAGTGGAAGGCATCAGCAAAGCATTGGCGGAAACCATTTACGAGCATCTGCACTGATTGGCTTGAAGAGCAAAAAGGAACAATATGAAACCTGTCATCATCAAAAATATCGAGATCGGCAAAGGCCTGCCTAAAATTGCCGTGCCGCTGGTGGCTGCCAATATGCAGGAATTGGAGCAGGCTTTGCACGTATTGAAAGATACGGCTGTTGACATTATTGAATTTCGTGCGGATTTTTTTCAAGCTGCGCTTGATGCCGATTTTATTGCCGAGCAATTAGGCATCGCTCGACAGGCTTTTCCTGACAAGCCCTTGCTATTTACGTTTAGAAGGGCGCAAGAGGGCGGCAATACGCCTTGTTCGGACGACTATTATTTTAAATTATTGGAAAAAATTATCCGGTCCAAACAAGCTGATATGATCGACATTGAGCTTTTTGCCGAGGAAAATGGCGTAAAACAAACCATAGCTTTGGCACATGAACATCAAACTGCCGCCTTGCTTTGCAATCACGATTTTCAAGCCACGCCGTCTTTGGCAGACATTACAGGCCGTCTGAAAACAATGGCTGAGTGGGGCGCGGATATCTGCAAAATTGCCGTCATGCCGCAATCGCCGCAAGATGTATTGACCTTATTACAGGCAACATATGATGTTTCACAAATTATCGACCGCCCGATTATTACTATGTCTATGGGTAAAATCGGAGCTGTCAGTCGCTTGGTCGGCTCGACTTTCGGCTCGGCCGTTACCTTTGGTGCGGCACAAAAAACGTCGGCCCCCGGACAAATTGATGCCAACGAATTGAGGAAAATCTTGGCAATTTTGGGATAGTTTAATTATTAATATTAAAGGCCATCTGAAAAATATTTTTCAGACGGCCTGATTTTTTTAAATTTATTTCTTTTAATTTTAAATAAAACCTGTAACAATGGGTTTCCTATTTCTAATAACTAGAGGAGAAATAAAATGACTACTACTAAAGAAAACTTGGCGAACCCAGGTCCAGTAGGCCTGTGTGGCTTTGCATTGACAACTTGGTTGCTCAGTCTGATTAACGGCGGCTTTTTTACTGCTCAAGAGGGTGTCGGCTTAGTTTTGGGCATGGCTCTCGCCTTTGGTGGTATCGCTCAAGTTATTGCCGGTATGTTTGAGTTCAAGAAAGGCAATACGTTTGGCTTTACCGCTTTTATCAGCTATGGCGCCTTCTGGTGGACATGGGCTTTGTTTATCATCTTTTTTAAAGGTGAAACAGCCCCGGCATTTATCGGTTGGTATCTCTGCGCATGGGGTATGTTTTCGCTGATGATGTTTGTGGCTACGTTGACCAAGCCTAAAGTATTGAGCGGTATTTTCTTTTTCTTGACACTGACTTTTTTTGCTTTAGGTATTGGCGATGGCATGGAAAATCATAGCATCGTCCATATCGGCGGTTGCTTAGGCTTGGTAACTGCACTTGGTGCGTTCTACTTGGCAGCGGCAGAGGTCATCAACGAATCTTTCGGCCGTACTGTTTTGCCGGTTGGCGAACGTAAATAAGGTTGCTTAAACAAAATGCCGTCTGAACGGTGGACATGAAATCAAAGATTTCGGCCACAATGTTCAGACGGCATTTTTTATTTGTCTTCAAATAAATCGACATCAAATAAATCCGGCTCTTTAATTCGCTCCCGACAATCAAGCTTGATGTCTTCAGTAACCCGGCAGCAGCACGGCAAAATTTCTCCGGGCGCGACAAAAGCGAGCGGAAAATTATCATAAGAGACTTTTCCATCCAAGATTTTAACCCGGCATGAACCGCAATAACCGCTGCGACATTGGTATTCAACTTCGTGTCCAGTGCGCTCCAAGCCCTCCAATAAGGTTTCGCCTTGTTGGAGTTGGAAGGTTTTGTCGTGTGTGCTAATGAGTGCCATGTGTGTTTTAGGGCATAGAGGCCGTCTGAACAATGTTTCAGACGGCCTTAAATATATAAATTCAAATAATCAAGCCTTTTTCCCACAAGGCCAAAACGACATGAAGCTGGCTGTTATATTTTTTTTCATTACCCACAATTTCGCGCCAGAAAACGGATTTTTTCTGATTTGCCCATTCGGGATCATTTTTTAAAAGGCTGACCGCTGCAACGGCATATTCTCCGTTTTTGGAATGTTTGGTTTTGACTTTTTCCGGGTTGATTCCTTTAACCAACCCCGCACGACACAATCCCAAAAATGCATTCTTTGGGCATCCTTTTTTTCTAATTGACTCCTTGATGGGAAATGATGCCGCAATCTCTGTCCAAGCTTGTTCCATATCTTCATATTTAGAATATGATTCAGCTGCTTTTACCGCAATGTCGCCATAAATCTTCATTTTTGGTTATACCTTGAGGATTGAAAAGAGATTTTCAGACGGCCGGTTACGCCCAAAGGCCGTCTGAAACGCGGTTTACAGCTCGAAATCGCCCAAATCGTCCGCGCTGACTTCCGAATCAATCTGACCGATTAAGTAAGAAGAAATTTCCACTTCCTGCGGCGCAACCTGTACATTGTCAGAAGACAGCCATGCGTTGATCCAAGGAATCGGATTTTGGGTCGCACCTTCAAATCCGGCAGGAAGGCCAACCGCCTGCATACGCAGATTGGTAATGTATTCAACGTATTGAGCCAGAATTTCTTTATTCAGGCCAATCATGGAACCGTCTTTAAACAGATAGGCCGCCCATTCTTTTTCCTGCTCGGCTGCTTTTTTGAAGAGATTGAAACACTCGTCCTGCAATTCATTCGCAATTTCAGCCATTTCAGGATCATCGGCACCGGCACGCATCAGGTTGAGCATATGCTGGGTGCTGGTCAGGTGCAGGGCTTCGTCGCGGGCAATTAGCTTGATGATTTTAGCGTTGCCTTCCATCAATTCACGCTCGGCAAAGGCGAACGAGCAGGCGAATGAAACGTAGAAGCGGATGGCTTCCAATACATTGACGCACATCAGGCAGAGATAGAGCTTTTTCTTCAACTCGCGCAAAGACACGGTAACGAGCTTGCCACCGATATTGTGCGAACCTTCGCCCAACAGATTGTAATACTGGGTGTATTCAATCAAATCATCGTAATAGCAGGCAATGTCTTCCGCACGGGCGATAATGTATTTGTTTTGTACAATATCATCGAACACGACTGATGGATCATTCACGATATTGCGGATGATATGAGTGTAGCTGCGCGAGTGGATGGTTTCGCTGAAGCTCCACGTTTCAATCCAAGTTTCCAGTTCGGGAATCGACACCAAAGGTAAGAACGCAACATTCGGGCTGCGGCCTTGGATCGAATCGAGCAGGGTTTGGTATTTCAGATTGCTGATGAAAATATGTTTTTCGTGTTCGGGCAAGTTCGCATAGTCGATACGGTCGCGCGACACGTCGATTTCTTCCGGCCGCCAGAAGAAAGATAATTGTTTTTCGATCAGTTTTTCAAATACTTCGTATTTCTGCTGGTCATAACGGGCGACATTTACCGGTTGACCGAAAAACATCGGCTCTTTAAGCGCGTCGTTTTTGGTCTTGGAAAAGGTGCTGTAGGACATAGTTAAATGTTCGCATGACATTGTAGAAATCCTTTAAATAAAAAAAGCCCGCAGTAAAAACTGCGAGCTGGTTATTATAACCGATTACCGTAATGGTGGTCGGCGAAAATGCTTGCGAACATGTTCGAAGTTGCCATTACGGAAACGACGATAAGCTCTTACAGGAACAGTTTTCCCGCGCATTCAAGCTCCCTTCGTAAAACACAAAGTGTATTTTTTATGTAGAAAACTAAACTCTACAAAAAATAAACACTTATATTGAGCTCACGAGAATTAGCTTGTACTAACCTTAAAATCGCAGTATCATTCGAATTCTAGCAATAAATCTAATGAAATCATACGATTGAGTTAGGTCTTTAGGTTTCTCATGAATGACCTAAAGAAATTTTTAACGTATTGGCGTACGTTAAAAATCTTTCAATAGCTTGATACATTGGCGTGTATCAAGCTATTTTCATTTTTTAGAAAACTTCTTATGTTCAGACGGCAGTTTAAATGCAAAAGGCCGTCTGAACTCCTTCTTTATCAAATCTTACAAGCCCCACCAGCACAGCCGTCATCTTGAATATCGGCTTGAGTATCGTCCGCACCGTCGCGGGTGTTGTGGTAGTACAGGGTTTTGACGCCGTATTTATAGGCGGTAAGTAGGTCTTTCAGCATTTGTTTCATGGAAACTTTGCTGCCTTCAAATTTGTTCGGGTCGTAGGCGGTATTGGCAGAAATCGATTGATCGACGAATTTTTGCATTACGCCGACAAGTTTCAGGTAGCCTTCGTTGCCGGGAAGCTGCCACAGGGTTTCGTAGGCATCTTTCAGGGTTTCAAATTCTGGTACGACTTGTTTCAAAATACCGTCTTTCGATGCTTTGACCGTTACCAATCCGCGTGGCGGCTCGATGCCGTTGGTGGCATTGGCAATTTGCGAGCTGGTTTCAGACGGCATGAGTGCGGTCAGGGTAGAGTTGCGCAGGCCGTATTTGACGATGTCGGCGCGCAGGCTTTCCCAGTCGTAGTGCAGAGGCTCACTGCACACGGCATCCAAGTCTTTTTTGTAGGTGTCGATGGGCAGTTTGCCTTGCGAATAAACGGTTTGGTTGAAGAGCGGGCATGCGCTGTATTCTTTGGCAAGGTTTACCGATGCTTTGAGCAGGTAATACTGCATGGCTTCAAAGGTGCGGTGGGTCAGGCCGAGGGCGGAGTCGTCGCTGTAACGTACGCCGTTTTTTGCCAGATAGTAGGCGTAGTTGATGACGCCGATGCCAAGCGTGCGGCGGTTCATGGTCGCGGTGCGTGCGGCTGCAACCGGATAGTCTTGATAATCCAGCAGGGCATCAAGTGCGCGTACGGTCAAATCGGCAAGCTCTTCCAGTTCGTCCAAGTTGTTCAATGCGCCCAAGTTGAAGGCGGATAAGGTACACAAGGCGATTTCGCCTTCTGCATCGTTGATGTTGTCCAAAGGCTTGGTCGGCAGGGCGATTTCCATGCACAAGTTGGACTGATGAACAGGCGCAACGCGCGGATCAAACGGACTGTGCGTGTTGCAGTGGTCAACGTTTTGGATGTAGATACGACCGGTACCGGCGCGCTCCTGCATCAGGGTGGAGAACAATTCTGTTGCCGGTAACGTGCGTTTGCGGATGTTTGGATCTTGCTCGTATTGAGTGTAGAGGCGCTCGAATTCGTCTTGGTCGGCGAAGAAGGCATCATACAAACCTGGAACTTCATTCGGTGAGAACAGGGTAATATTGCCGCCTTTAATCAAACGGGTGTACAGCAGGCGGTTGATTTGTACGCCGTAGTCCAGTTGGCGGATACGGTTGTCTTCTACGCCACGGTTGTTTTTCAATACCAACAGGCTCTCGGCTTCGATGTGCCACAATGGGTAGAACAAGGTTGCCGCGCCGCCGCGTACACCGCCTTGCGAGCAGGATTTAACTGCCGCTTGGAACATTTTGAAGAATGGGATACAGCCGGTGTGTTGCGCTTCGCCGCCACGGATTTCGCTGCCCAAGCCGCGGATACGGCCGGCGTTGATGCCGATGCCCGCGCGTTGGGAAACGTATTTTACGATCGCGCTGGTGGTAGCGTTGATGGAGTCGAGGCTGTCGTCGCATTCAATCAATACGCAGCTTGAGAATTGGCGCGTAGGCGTACGCACACCGCTCATGATCGGAGTAGGCAGCGATACTTTGAATGTGGAAACGGCGTCGTAAAAGCGTTTGACGTAATCCAAACGGGTCTCTTTCGGATATTTGCTGAAGAGACACATGGCCACCAAAATGTATAAGAACTGAGGCGTTTCATAAATTTGGCGGGTAACGCGGTTTTGAACCAGATATTTGCCTTCCAGCTGTTTTACGGCAGCATAAGAGAAGGTCATATCGCGGCTGTGGTCGATATAGGCATTCAGCTCGTCGAATTCTTCGCGGCTGTAATCTGCGATGATGTGGCGGTCGTATTTGCCTGCTTCGGTCAGTTTTTTAACGTGATCGTAGAGGTGAGGCGGTTCGAACTCGCCGTAAGCGATTTTGCGCAGATGGAAAATGGCGAGGCGGGCGGCCAGATATTGATAATCGGGTGTATCTTGTGAGATCAGGTCGGCCGCGGCCTTGATGATGGTCTCATGGATGTCATCGGTACGGATACCGTTGTAAAACTGAATATGTGATTTGAGCTCGACTTGCGATACGGAGACGTTTTGTAAGCCTTCCGCCGCCCAAGTAACAACACGGTGGATTTTGTCTAAATCGATATCTTCCAAGCGTCCGTCGCGTTTGGTTACTTTAATATTCGTTGCTGCATTCATTGTTCAGTCTTCCCATTAAAAAACACAAGATACGGTATGTGATTGCTTTGAACGGCACAATATAATGTATTTTTCTTTGTTTAACTAGACTTGACAATGCGCTTTTTTCGGGGTGTGGATTAGGGGATGGGAGGCTTAAACTAGATTTTATGTGGCTTTGTGGCGATTTGGCATTATTTTGAGTTTGCATCACATTTGGCCAGACATTGGCTAGAGGCTTATGAAATAAAGAAATTTATATTCAGGTTTCGTCTAAATGGAAGGTGTGTTAAATTTTGCAAAGCAAGTAGTATGATGTAGTAATTAACCACATTTTTGTCATGTAAAAAATGGGCGTTTTGCCGGTGCCCTGGCGAAACATATAATGGAAAAACTATTTAGGAGGCGAATCATGTTAATGTTGAAAAATTTAGGTTCCGCACTGGCGGCGGTTGCCGTATTGAGCTTGGGTGCTTATTCTGCCGAAGCGGCGGCCAAACCGAACGTCCATCAAGCGAGCAAACACCAGTATGCGAAGAAAAACAAATTGCATCCTGCTTGTAAAAGATACCTTGAGCGCCGTGCAGCTTGGTATCGCTACAAAGGCAACAAGGCCGAGTTGAGGGAAAACCGAAAAGCGGCAAAAGCGTTCCGCGGTTTGCCTTATGCCGAGCAAAAAATCCAATGCCAAGCCGCTTATCAGGCATTTGATGATTTTGATCACGGCAAATTCCGCCGCCGTTAATCGTCTGATTTAAACAAAGGCCGTCTGAATGTTTCAGACGGCCTTTGATATTTATTTCTCAACAATGATTTTGTTTTCGGCTTGAGGCTCGTATTGGGTGGATTCATCACCGTAATACAATACGCCCAGCTTGATGGGGATGCGGCCTTGCGATTTGCGGTGGGCATTGGAGTCACGCAGGGAGTAGGCGCAACCGCAGTATTCTTGTTGGTAGAAATGCTCGCGCTTACTGATTTCAATCATGCGTGCGCTGCCGCCGCCTTTGCGCCAGTTGAAATCCCAATAAACCAAGTCATCGTACGGCTCGGCAGCACGATGGCCGCAGCCGTTGATCTGTTTCATGTCTTTCCAGCGTGAAATGCCCAGTGAGCTGGTGAAAACATGGAAGCCGTTTTCATGGGCGTATTGCGCCGCTTTTTCAAAACGCATGTCGAAACACATGGTGCAGCGGATACCGCGTTCGGGTTCAAATTCCATGCCTTTGGCTTTGGCGAACCATTCTTTACGGTCGTTTTCGTAGTCATCGTCTTTATCGACAAAAGGGATGCCGAATTTGTCCGCAAAGCGCATATTTTCTTCTTTGCGCAACATATATTCTTTGTGCGGATGGATATTGGGGTTGTAAAAATAAATGGTGTAGTCAATGCCGCTGGCAAGCATGGCTTCCATCACTTCGCCGGAACATGGGGCGCAGCAGGAATGCAGCAGGACTTTTTTATAGCCGCCGGGCGGAACGAGAATAGGGCGGTCAATATCGGTAACGATAGGTGTGATTTTTTCGGTCATGGTTGTATTCTGTTTTTGATATTTTTTTCAGACGGCCTTTATCTCTGAGGCCGTCTGAAGGGGTTGAAATCTATTTGTCTATTTTAACAGAGCAATACTTTATGGGACAGATTGTTTCTGTGTTTCTTTTTCGTTTAACAGTTTGAAATCTTTAGCGTCTGGTGGCGGTTCGGCAAAGATGGCGTCGGGATTGTGGTGCGCTGCAAATTCTGTCAGCAGGTTGCGGTAGTCCAACGATTGTTTCATCAGTTCGGCAGCGGCGGTGCGCAGATTGTCCACGTCTTCCGGTGGCAGATAGAAACTGGTCGGGATATTCAATACCTTGTCCCTCAGCTGGGATGGCGGAAGGTCTTTGAGATTCAGGCTGACGAAAGAGAAATAGATGTTTTCATTCTGTTTGTCTTTATTCCACTGATCGACGAAGGCACGGAAACGGCGCAGGGATTCTTGCGAGTTTTGGTCGATGGGAATATTGACGATAGAGGAGACGACGTCGCGGAAACCGGGAACGGCCGCGGTTTTGTCCAAATTGCTGCTGACTTGGTTTTGCGCATTGACGTTGATGACGACGATATGGCGGATGTTGTTTTGCAGGATTTTGTTTGTCAGGATTTTTTCCGGGTACATTTCCGTCATATCCAAAAGGCTGCGCATACCCAGATTGTCGGTCAGGCCGCCGTCTATCAGGTGGATGTAGGGTCGGTTTTTCCCATCTGCGTATTTTTGGAAGCGCTCGTAAAATTCTTTTATGGTGCGGCTTTGTTGTCTGCCTGTTTCACTGTCGTCTGCATCTTCGATTTTGATCGGCGGCGTGTAGCTACAGCGTCCGCCGTTGTTGTTTAGGGTGATCGGTGCAAATACCATAGGCACGGAGCTTGAAGCTGCGACGGCGCGGGCAAGTCGCAAGTCGCCCAAGTCGATACACATCGGGTCGAAATATTCCTGCGTGAAATTGAAACGCTCGCCTATGCCCATATCGGTGGCGGAAATGATGGCAAACGGGCCTTTGGCATTTTTTTCCAAATCACGGAAAGTGGTTTTGCCGAAAAGGTAGTTTTCAAACTGCTCCTGTAACAGATCGCCGCGTCCGTATTCAGGCGAGGCCAGTCGGGGCAGGTTGGACATGGAAAATGCCTGTTTGACGACTTGGCGTTGGAAGTTTTGATGCAGGAAGCGTTTGTAAAACAATGGGATGGTGTCTTCGCCTTTCAATGCGAAATAGGCGGCCAAAACTGATCCGCCGGATACGCCGACCACCACATCGACATTCGACATCAAAGACTGTTTTTTACCGCCGATGGTAATCTGTTGCTTATGAAGCTGCTCCAACACGCCATAACCCAAGGCCGCCGCGCGCGTACCGCCGCCGGAGAACATCAACACAATAAGCGTATCGTCTTCGTCGTTGCGCTGAAGCCGGCTGGTTTCAAAGCGGTAGCCGCGTTTTAGGTCGACCGTATCAATACCGGCGACAGGCTGATATTTCACCAGCGAGCAGGCGGATAATAGGGCTGCGGAGAGCAGGGAAAGAGTGGATTTAAAAGGGAATTTCGGCATAAACACAGGAAGGTCGGTTGTTCATTCAAAACGGATTATAAAGGTTTTCAGACGGCCTTTATAGAAGGTAGACTTTCAGACAGCCTTTTTGTGTCGATTTTCCGTTATAATCGACACAATCTTTGTCTTTCCAAACCCTTATGGCGCAACCGAACCGCATCAACCACGAACCTATCTTTCTGCTTGCTTCCGCCCCTTGGCGCGAGAGCAGCTTGTGGGTGGAGGCCTTCAGCCGCCGTTATGGACGCGTGGCTTTGTTGGCCAGAAGCGCGCGCAAACGGCAGAGCGAATTGCGCGGCGTGTTGGTGCCGTTTGTGCCGGTGAGCGCGTCTTGGTATGGTTCTCAAGAGTTGAAGACCCTGCATCGCGCCGAATGGATAGGCGGTTGGCCGCAGCCGCAGGGCAGGGCTTTGTTCAGCGGATTGTATGTGAACGAGTTGATGCTGAAGTTGACCGTCCGCGAAGACCCGTTGCCCGAGCTTTATGATGTTTTGGCAGAGACCATGAAGACCATCTGTTGCGAGGCCAACCACATTGCCGCTTTGCGCCGTTTTGAATGGTCTCTGCTGACACGCTTGGGATTTGCCCCCGATTTGTTTCATGACGGCAACGGTAATGAAATCAACGGCGGAGAAACTTATTGGCTTACGCCGGAAGAGGCTGTGGTTCCCCTAGCCGAGGCCGATCGTTTCCATGCGCTCAATAAGGGCGTTGCTATATTGGGCGCGACGTTAATTGATTTGAGGGAAGGCAGTTTCGTTCATCAGGAAAGTCTGGGGCAGGCTTTGAAAGTGACGCGGCTTTTGATTGACAACCTTCTGCCCGAGGGCATCAAGTCTCGGCAGGTTTTGCAGCAGTTGCAGCAGTTTGGCTTGGGCAGTTGAATTTTTTTCAGACGGCCTTTGATAGGTAATGGCTCAGGCCGTCTGAAACCTTAATGAAAGGACATTATTATGTTGTTAGGCGTAAACATCGACCATATTGCCACCGTCCGCAATGCGCGCGGTACGATTTATCCCAGCCCTGTCGAAGCGGCGCTGATTGCGGAAACCCACGGCGCAGATTTGATTACCATGCACTTGCGTGAAGACCGCCGCCATATTAAAGATGCGGACGTGTTCGCCGTTAAAAACGCCATCCGCACGCGTCTGAATTTGGAAATGGCGCTGACGGAAGAAATGCTGGAAAACGCGCTCAACGTCATGCCGGAAGATGTGTGCCTCGTGCCTGAAAAACGTCAAGAAGTAACTACCGAAGGCGGTTTGGACGTATTGGCGCAACAGGATAAAGTGGCCGAGTTCACTAAAATTCTGACCGATGCAGGCATCCGCGTGTCCTTGTTTATCGATGCCGACAATGCGCAAATCCAAGCTGCTTATGATGTCGGCGCACCCGTTATCGAGTTGCACACCGGTGCATATGCCGATGCGCACAGCCACGCCGAGCAAATAAAACAATTCGAGCGCATTCAAAACGGCGCGCATTACGCCAGCGATTTGGGTTTGGTCGTCAACGCCGGACACGGCCTGACCATTCACAACGTAACGCCGATTGCTCAAATTCTCGCCATCCGCGAGTTGAACATCGGTCATTCGCTGATTTCCCAAGCACTCTTCCTTGGCCTGCCAGAAGCTGTCCGCCAAATGAAGGAAGTCATGTTCAGAGCCAGAATGCTGCCTTAACGGCAACAGCTATACCGGCTAAGGCAATTGGCTTTGGCCGGTATCCACACTTTCAGACGGCCTGACTATTTAAACAAGGAGCAGACCCATGATTTACGGAATAGGCACGGATATTGTTTCTCTTAAACGCATTATCCGCCTGAACAAAAAATTCGGACTGGCATTTGCGCAACGCATTCTCAGTCCAGAAGAGCTGTTGGAATTTCCGCAGGCAGGCAAACCGGTCAACTATCTTGCCAAACGCTTTGCCGCCAAGGAGGCTTTTGCCAAAGCCGTCGGTACGGGCATACGCGGCGTGGTGTCTTTCCGCAATATCGGTGTCGGACATGACGCATTGGGCAAGCCTGAATTGTTTTTTGCACCGGCTTTGACCAAATGGCTGGAAGAACAGGGGATTCGAAGCTGTCATCTGAGCATGAGCGATGAAGAGGATACCGTTATGGCTTTTGTGATTGCGGAAAAATAAGGCCGGATTTAAGTATTCTGAAATAGAGCATCCTTTTCAGACGGCCTGAAGGGTTAGGTATTTGTTGAAGGTCGGGCGTATAGGCCCGACATCGTTTTTTTACGCATAAATCGGCAGGTGTCGCCGCCTGCCGCATATAAGAATAATCTCATGATGACTGAAGACACACGTCCATTGGTGCAAGTGGTTGCCGGAATTTTGCTCGACCAAAACGGCCGCTACTTGCTCAGTTCGCGCCCAGAGGGCAAGCCGTATGCTGGCTATTGGGAATTTGCCGGTGGCAAGGTTGAGGCAGGCGAAAGCGATTTTCAAGCTTTGCAACGCGAGTTTGAAGAAGAACTCGGCATCCGTATCCTTGCCGCTACGCCGTGGCTGACCAAAGTCCATTCCTACGAACACGCACATGTACGCCTGCATTTTTTATGGGTGGAAGCCGACCAATGGACAGGCGAAATCCAATCGAGGGAAGGGCAGAAATGGGCTTGGCAAAAGGCAGGGGATTTTACCGTTGCGCCGATGTTGCCAGCCAATAGCGCATTATTACGCTCCCTATCCATTCCGCGCCAGCTTCAAGGCCGTCTGAAAAGCGGCTTGAGCGGTCAAAACAGCATGGGCGAATATCATGTTGCGCCATATGGATTGGCTCATCAAACCGCCTCTGCCGTATTGCTGGATTTTGCCGATTGGCAACAAGGCAAGCCGATAGAAGCGCCCAGCGTATGGCCAATCATTGAAAACGCCGAACAATGGCAGCAGGCGCAAAATGCCGATGCTGTCGTTTGGAAAGTAGCGAATGAAGCGGCAGCCAAGCAAGTTGTCGATATTTTGGCGCAAGGCGTGGCTATGCCGCTGATTGTGGCTGCTCCGAAAAGTATCATTTCCATTTATCGCGAGCAGTGGCAGAGCATGGGTGTGCATGCTGTTTTGACCGATAATGACATTGAGGCCGTCTGAAATGAGTAAAAATCAAAAGCTTCTGATTGCCGCTGTTTTACTGATTGTGTTCGCGGCGGCCAAACTGTTGCTCCTGGATTGGTGGCAGCGGCAACAGATAAAAGCGAATGTAGTCGAATGTAGTCTGACACAAGGCTGCGTTCTACCTGACGGTTCAACAGTACGAGCGACCTCCATCAATACACACGAGCCTTTCGATATTGTAGTGGAGAATGTGCCGAAGAATACGGGTGCGGTCAGTATCAGTTTCAGTATGAAAAACATGGACATGGGCTTCAATCGCTATAACCTGACGCAACAATCGCCGCAAAGTTGGCAGGCTACACAAATCCGCTTGCCGTTTTGCGTCGAAGGCCGCCATGATTACACTGCCGACATTACCATTGGCAAACAGACTTTTCAGACGGCATTTAGTGCAGAGTAGTCATCATGCAAAGGCCGTCTGAAAATTTAAAGGCAAAAATTTTAATTTTTTCAGACGGCATATTTAAAAGTTCCTTATAAATGAATCAATTATAAATTATTTTTAGGCAGATTGTTTACAATCATTCTGACTATCAGCCCAAAGTACAAAACGGACAGAAGCTAGGCCACATAAGGATTTGATGTGGTGCAGCCTGTCCGTTTTTTACATTTGTTGTAAAAAAATCGTTTATTAATAACTGAATTTTTTATAATTTTTTTGAAAAAAGTGTTTGACAAGACCGGTTTTATTTTTTAAATTTGTTTCCATAAATAAAAACTACATCGCACTACAAAGGAACATCATCATGAATCTGTATCAAACCACTCTCTCTTGTTATAGATTTTCTCCCATCTCTGCCGCTCCCGTCGCCGCCAGTTTATTGGCAGTCCCGACGGTCTGAAGGCTCTCGACCCGAATCCAGTTTCCGTATTCCTACAAACGCTTCGGGTTTTAAAATATCTGTATCCCCAACAGCATTCATATACTAATTAATAAAAATTAAAAAACGTATACCTTCGCTTCAGCCTTATTGTATTTATTAGTTTTGATAACTATTTGTATTTATTGATTTTAAATTTTCAGATAGTTGATGATTGAAATTTTACAGGCCGTCTGAAAACAGTTTTTAGAACGATTGTTTCTTTTTAAACGGCTCGTTTCAAGTTGTGAAAAAACTGAGCCGTCCGATTAATACTGAAAAAAAGTCTATAAAGGAGAAATATGATGAGTCAACACTCTGCCGGAGCACGTTTCCGCCAAGCCGTGAAAGAATCGAATCCTCTTGCCGTCGTCGGTTGCGTCAATGCTTACTTTGCACGATTGGCCACCCAAAGCGGTTTCAAGGCGATTTATCTGTCCGGCGGCGGCGTGGCAGCCTGCTCTTGCGGTATCCCTGATTTGGGTATTACCACAATGGAAGATGTACTGATTGACGCACGACGCATTACGGACAACGTGGATACGCCTCTGCTGGTGGACATTGATGTGGGTTGGGGCGGTGCATTCAATATTGCCCGTACCATTCGCAACTTTGAACGTGCTGGTGTTGCAGCGGTTCACATCGAAGATCAGGTAGCGCAGAAACGCTGCGGCCACCGTCCGAACAAAGCCATTGTATCTAAAGATGAAATGGTCGACCGTATCAAAGCTGCCGTCGATGCGCGCGTTGATGAGAACTTCGTGATTATGGCGCGTACCGATGCGCTGGCGGTAGAAGGTTTGGATGCCGCTATCGAACGCGCTCAGGCTTGTGTCGAAGCCGGTGCAGACATGATTTTCCCTGAAGCCATGACCGATTTGAAAATGTACCGCCAATTTGCAGATGCAGTGAAAGTACCTGTATTGGCCAACATTACCGAGTTTGGTTCCACTCCGCTTTATACCCAAAGCGAGCTGGCTGAAAACGGCGTGTCACTGGTGCTGTATCCACTGTCATCATTCCGCGCAGCAAGCAAAGCCGCTCTGAATGTTTATGAAGCGATTATGCGCGATGGAACTCAGGCCGCAGTGGTTGACAGTATGCAAACCCGTGCCGAGCTGTATGAGCATCTGAACTATCATGCCTTCGAGCAAAAACTGGATAAATTGTTTCAAAAATAAGTAACCGCTTTCAGACGGCCTTTCAACAAATCCGCATCGGCCGTCTGAAAAATAAAACCCACAAAAATACAAAGGAGAAATACCATGACTGAAACTACTCAAACCCCGACTTTCAAACCTAAAAAATCCGTTGCGCTTTCTGGCGTTGCGGCCGGTAATACCGAATTGTGTACCGTTGGCCGTACCGGCAACGATTTGAGCTATCGCGGTTACGACATCTTGGATTTGGCACAAAAATGCGAGTTTGAAGAAGTCGCCCACCTGCTGATTCACGGTCATCTGCCCAACAAATTCGAGCTGGCCGCTTATAAAACCAAGCTCAAATCCATGCGCGGCCTGCCTATCCGTGTGATTAAAGTTTTGGAAAGCCTGCCTGCACATACCCATCCGATGGATGTGATGCGTACCGGCGTATCCATGCTGGGCTGCGTTCATCCTGAACGTGAAAGCCATCCGGAAAGTGAAGCGCGCGACATCGCCGACAAACTGATTGCCAGCCTCGGCAGCCTCCTGCTGTACTGGTATCAATATTCGCACAACGGCAAACGCATTGAAGTTGAAAGCGACGAAGAGACCATCGGCGGTCATTTCCTGCACCTGTTGCACGGCAAACGCCCAAGCGAATCACACATCAAAGCCATGCACGTTTCACTGATTCTGTATGCGGAACACGAGTTCAACGCCTCCACCTTCACCGCCCGCGTGATTGCCGGTACAGGCTCTGATATGTACTCCAGCATTACCGGTGCAATCGGCGCGTTGAAAGGTCCGAAACACGGCGGCGCGAACGAGGTGGCTTACGATATTCAAAAACGCTACCGCAATGCCGACGAAGCCGAAGCTGACATCCGCGAACGCATCGGCCGCAAAGAAATCGTGATCGGTTTCGGTCATCCGGTGTACACCATTTCCGACCCTCGCAACGTTGTTATTAAAGAAGTGGCACGCGGTTTGAGCAAAGAAACCGGCGATATGCGCCTCTTTGACATTGCCGAACGTTTGGAAAGCGTGATGTGGGAAGAGAAAAAAATGTTCCCGAATCTGGACTGGTTCTCTGCCGTTTCCTACCAAAAATTGGGCGTACCGACCGCTATGTTCACACCGCTGTTCGTAATTTCCCGTACAACCGGTTGGAGCGCACACGTTCTCGAGCAACGCAAAGACGGCAAAATCATCCGTCCGAGCGCAAACTACACAGGCCCTGAAGATTTGGCATTTGTGGAGATTGAAGACCGCTAATACGCGTAACAGCAGGGTGGGCCGCCAGCCCGCCCTATCTCGAAATGCCGTTTGAAAACAATGAATAAATGATGTTTTCGTTTTTCGACGGCCTAGTGCAGTATGCGAGAGAGAGAGCCGGCCGTTTGGAAAACATGCTGCTCTGCTGTCGTCATTCCCATACAGGCAGAAATTCAAAAGTTGAAATGTTCTGCTGTAAAAAGTGCCGAAAAATTTGAGTTTGGATTTCCGTCTATACGGGAATGATGGTAGCGGAGCAGCAATTTTTTTTCATACCGCGAATAGATTTTAGACAACAAGCAATAAAACAGAATTTATAGTTTCAGACGGCATTAAGGTTCGAATCAACAGGCCGTCTGAAACCCCAAAACCAAAAAAAGAATAGATTTAGGAGAACCGACATGACTGCCAACCAACGCTACCGCAAAGCTTTGCCCGGTACGGATTTGGAATATTACGACGCGCGTCAGGCGTGTGAAGACATCAAACCAGGCTCTTACGACAAGCTGCCTTATACAAGCCGTATCTTGGCTGAGAACTTGGTCAACCGCGCAGACAAAGTCGACCTGCCTACACTACAAAGCTGGCTGGGTCAGCTGATTGAGGGAAAACAGGAAATCGACTTCCCCTGGTATCCGGCGCGCGTGGTGTGTCACGATATTCTGGGCCAGACAGCGTTGGTGGATTTGGCAGGCCTGCGCGATGCGATTGCCGAAAAAGGCGGCGATCCTTCCAAAGTGAATCCGGTGGTGCAAACCCAGCTCATCGTCGACCACTCTTTGGCCGTTGAATGCGGCGGTTACGATCCTGATGCCTTCCGCAAAAACCGCGAAATCGAAGACAGACGTAACGAAGACCGTTTCCACTTCATCAACTGGACAAAAACCGCATTTGAAAATGTGGACGTGATTCCGGCGGGCAACGGCATTATGCACCAAATCAACTTGGAAAAAATGTCTCCGGTTGTCCAAGTCAAAAACGGCGTGGCATTTCCTGATACCTGTGTCGGTACAGACTCACATACGCCGCACGTCGATTCATTGGGCGTGATTTCCGTAGGCGTGGGTGGTTTGGAAGCCGAAACCGTGATGTTGGGCCGTGCCTCCATGATGCGTCTGCCTGATATTGTCGGCGTTGAGCTGACCGGCAAACGCCAGCCGGGCATTACTGCCACCGACATCGTGTTGGCACTGACCGAATTCTTGCGTAAAGAGCGCGTGGTTGGTGCATTTGTCGAATTCTTCGGCGAGGGCGCAAGAAGCCTGTCTATCGGCGACCGTGCCACCATTTCCAATATGACCCCTGAGTTCGGCGCGACTGCCGCGATGTTCGCTATTGATGAGCAAACCATTGATTATTTGAAACTGACCGGTCGCGACGATGCGCAAGTGAAATTGGTAGAAACCTACGCGAAAACCGCAGGCTTGTGGGCAGATGCCTTGAAAACCGCCGTTTATCCGCGCGTATTGAAATTTGATTTGAGCAGCGTAACGCGCAATATGGCAGGTCCAAGTAACCCGCATGCCCGTTTTGCGACCGCCGATTTGGCCAGCAAAGGCTTGGCAAAACCTTACGAAGAGCCTTCAGACGGCCAAATGCCTGACGGTGCAGTGATTATTGCCGCGATTACTTCATGTACCAATACTTCCAATCCGCGCAACGTTGTCGCCGCCGCGCTGTTGGCACGCAATGCCAACCGTCTCGGCTTGAAACGTAAACCTTGGGTGAAATCTTCGTTTGCCCCGGGTTCAAAAGTAGCCGAAATTTATTTAAAAGAAGCAGGCTTGCTGCCTGAAATGGAAAAACTCGGCTTCGGTATCGTTGCCTTCGCATGTACCACCTGTAACGGCATGAGCGGCGCGCTGGATCCGAAAATCCAGAAAGAAATCATCGACCGTGATTTGTACGCCACCGCCGTATTGTCAGGCAACCGCAACTTCGACGGCCGTATCCATCCGTATGCGAAACAGGCTTTCCTCGCTTCGCCTCCGTTGGTCGTTGCCTACGCGCTGGCAGGCAGCATCCGTTTCGATATTGAAAACGACGTACTCGGCGTTGCAGACGGCCGCGAAATCCGCCTGAAAGACATCTGGCCTACCGATGAAGAAATCGATGCCATCGTTGCCGAATATGTGAAACCGCAACAATTCCGCGACGTTTATATCCCGATGTTCGATACCGGCACAGCGCAAAAAGCACCAAGCCCGCTGTACGACTGGCGTCCAATGTCCACCTATATCCGCCGCCCACCTTACTGGGAAGGCGCACTGGCAGGGGAACGTACATTAAGAGGCATGCGTCCGCTGGCGATTTTGCCCGACAACATCACCACCGACCACCTCTCACCGTCCAATGCGATTTTGGCAAGCAGTGCCGCAGGCGAATATTTGGCGAAAATGGGTTTGCCTGAAGAAGACTTCAACTCTTACGCAACCCACCGCGGCGATCACTTGACCGCCCAACGCGCAACCTTCGCCAATCCGAAACTGTTTAACGAAATGGTAAGAAACGAAGACGGCAGCGTACGCCAAGGTTCTCTGGCACGCGTTGAACCCGAAGGCAAGACCATGCGTATGTGGGAAGCCATCGAAACCTATATGAACCGTAAACAGCCGCTCATCATCATTGCCGGTGCGGACTACGGTCAAGGCTCAAGCCGCGACTGGGCTGCAAAAGGCGTACGCCTAGCCGGCGTGGAAGCGATTGTTGCCGAAGGCTTCGAGCGTATCCATCGCACCAACTTGATCGGTATGGGCGTGTTGCCGCTGCAGTTCAAACCGGGTACCAACCGCCATACCCTGCAACTGGACGGTACGGAAACCTACGACGTTGTCGGCGAACGCACACCGCGCTGCGATCTGACCCTCGTGATTCACCGTAAAAACGGAGAAACCGTCGAAGTTCCGGTTACCTGCCGCCTCGATACCGCAGAAGAAGTGTTGGTATATGAAGCCGGTGGCGTATTGCAACGTTTCGCACAAGATTTCTTAGAAGGAAATGCAGCGTAAGGTAAATCGGGTATCGTCAAAATACCCGGGCTACGCTCAAAAAGGTTTTCAGACGGCCTCGAATGTTTGAGAGGCCGTCTGAAAAAACCATACTAGAAATACAAAGGAGAACTCGAAATGCCGCAAATTAAAATTCCAGCCGTTTACTACCGCGGCGGTACATCTAAAGGCATTTTCTTCAAACGCACCGATCTGCCGGCCGCTGCGCAGGAAGCAGGCGAGGCACGCGACAAAATCCTCTTGCGCGTACTCGGCAGTCCCGACCCTTACGGCAAACAGATTGACGGTTTGGGCAACGCCAGTTCGTCCACCAGTAAAGCCGTGATTTTGGACAAATCCGAACGCGCCGATCACGATGTCGATTACTTGTTCGGACAAGTTTCCATCGACAAACCTTTTGTCGATTGGAGCGGCAACTGCGGTAATCTGACCGCCGCCGTGGGCGCATTTGCCATCGAACAAGGCTTGGTCGATAAATCCAAAATCCCTTCAGACGGCCTGTGTACCGTCAAAATCTGGCAGAAAAACATCGGCAAAACCATTATTGCCCATGTGCCGATGCAAAACGGCGCAGTTTTGGAAACAGGCGATTTTGAGCTTGACGGCGTAACGTTTCCGGCAGCCGAAGTACAAATTGAATTTCTTGATCCGGCCGACGGCGAAGGCAGTATGTTCCCAACCGGCAATTTGGTCGATGAAATTGATGTGCCGAATATAGGCCGTCTGAAAGCCACGCTTATCAATGCCGGCATTCCAACCATTTTCCTGAATGCCGCAGATTTGGGCTACACAGGCAAAGAGTTGCAAGACGACATCAACAACGATGCCGCGGCTCTGGAAAAATTTGAAACCATCCGCGCGTATGGCGCGCTGAAAATGGGTTTGATCAGCGACGTATCCGAAGCCGCCACCCGCGCCCATACTCCGAAAGTCGCTTTTGTCGCCCCTGCGGCCGATTACACCGCTTCAAGCGGCAAAACCGTCAAAGCTGCCGACATCGACTTATTGGTACGCGCACTGAGCATGGGTAAATTGCACCATGCCATGATGGGTACCGCTTCAGTCGCCATCGCTACCGCTGCCGCCGTGCCCGGTACGCTGGTCAACCTTGCAGCCGGAGGCGGAGCGCGTAAAGAAGTCCGTTTCGGGCATCCGTCAGGTACGTTGCGTGTCGGTGCCGCCGCCGAATGTCAGGATGGACAATGGACGGCCACCAAAGCGGTCATGAGCCGTAGCGCACGCGTGATTATGGAAGGACAAGTCCGAGTGCCGGAAGATTGCTTTTAAGTTTTCAGACGGCCGCAGCATTAAACAAGGCCGTCTGAAAACCAAATAAGCAGATTTTAGTCAGGTAGCGATACCTGCAATGGAGATTAGGGTTGGGCATGAAGCCTGACTTAAACATCAAACCAAAGGCAATCTGAAAAGCTCTCAAATGTTTTTGCTCTTTTCAGACGGCCTGAAGCCAAAAAAACAATCAAAAATTCAAAGGAGAAACACCATGTCCAACCAACTCATTCTTGTTCTGAACTGCGGCAGCTCTTCACTCAAAGGTGCCGTTATCGACCGTAAAAACGGTAAAGTTCTCTTAAGCTGTCTCGGCGAACGTTTGGGTACGCCCGAAGCAGTCATTACGTTCAGCAAAGACGGCAAAAAATGCCAAACAGCCTTGACCGGCCGTAACGACCATGCCGGTGCAGTAGGTATGCTGTTGAAAGAGCTTGAAAAACACGGCCTGCACGACCGCATTAAAGCCATCGGCCACCGCATCGCCCACGGCGGCGAAAAATACAGCGAATCTGTTTTGATCGACCAAGCAGTAATGGACGAACTCAATGCCTGCATTCCGCTCGCTCCGCTGCACAATCCTGCCAATATCAACGGCATTTTGGCTGCGCAAGAGCATTTCCCGGGCCTGCCCAATGTCGGCGTGATGGATACTTCGTTCCACCAAACCATGCCGGAGCGTGCCTACACTTATGCCGTTCCGCGCGAATTGCGTAAAAAATACGCTTTCCGCCGCTACGGTTTCCACGGTACCAGTATGCGTTACGTTGCCCCTGAAGCCGCACGTATCTTGGGCAAACCGTTGGAAGACATCCGTATGATTATTGCTCACTTAGGCAACGGCGCATCCATTACCGCCATTAAAAACGGGAAATCCGTTGACACCAGTATGGGCTTCACGCCGATTGAAGGCTTGGTGATGGGTACCCGTTGCGGCGACATCGATCCGGGCGTATACAGCTATCTGACTTCACATGCCGGTTTGGATGTTGCCCAAGTCGATGAAATGCTGAACAAAAAGTCAGGATTGCTCGGTATTTCCGAACTCTCCAACGACTGCCGTTCTTTGGAAATCGCGGCGGACGAAGGCCATGAAGGCGCACGTTTGGCTCTGGAAGTAATGACTTACCGCCTTGCCAAATATATTGCTTCGATGGCTGTGGCTTGCGGCGGCGTAGATGCGCTTGTGTTCACCGGCGGTATCGGCGAAAACTCGCGCAACATCCGTGCCAAAACCGTTTCTTATCTTGATTTCTTAGGTCTGCACATCGATACTAAAGCCAATATGGAAAAACGCTACGGCAATTCAGGCATTATCAGCCCGACCGATTCTTCTCCGGCTGTCTTGGTTGTTCCAACCAATGAAGAGCTGATGATTGCCCACGATACGGCTCAATTGGCCGGCTTTATGGAAGAAGCAGGCTAGGGCGAAGATTTTTCTAGACAATAAACAATAAAAAGTGCGGATTCATCATCCGCACTTTTTAATTACAACTCAATCAAGCCACTTGGGTTTGATGTTCGTCGCCGTTGCGCTCACGAACTGCGCCCAAACGGTAAACAGTTTCGCCTTGTTCGCTCAAGAATGCTTGTACTGCATCGGCATCTTCTTTAGCAATGATAACGACCATGCCGATACCGCAGTTGAAGGTACGGTACATTTCTTGGGTTTCCACATTGCCTGCTTTTTGCAGCCATTGGAACAGTTTAGGCAATTCCCACGCTTTGGCATCGATTTGTGCGACGGTATTTTCAGGCAAAACGCGAGGTACGTTTTCGGTAATGCCGCCGCCGGTAATATGGGCCATGCCTTTAATGGTGAATTTTTCCAAAGCGGCAAGGATAGGTTTCACATACAGGCGGGTAGGGGCGATGATGGCTTCGCGCAAGGTTTTGCCGTTGTCGAATTCCGCATCCAAATCAGGATTGTCGCGCTCGATGATTTTGCGTACCAAAGAGTAGCCGTTGGAGTGTGCGCCGTTGGAAGCCAAGCCCAAAACAACGTCTCCGGCCTGAATGCTGCGGCCGTTGATGACGCGTTCTTTTTCAACCACGCCGACGGCAAAACCGGCCAAGTCGTATTCGCCTTCGGGATACATGCCCGGCATTTCGGCAGTTTCACCGCCAATCAAAGCGCAACCGGATTCTTCGCAGCCTTGGGCAATGCCTTTAATCACATCAGTCGCGCGGGCAACATCCAGCTTGCCGCAAGCGAAATAGTCCAAGAAGAACAAAGGTTCTGCACCTTGAACCAAAATGTCGTTGACACTCATGGCAACCAAATCGATGCCGACGGTATCGTGTTTATCCCAGTCGAAAGCCAGTTTCAGCTTGGTGCCGACGCCGTCCGTACCGGAAACCAATACCGGATTTTTATATTTTTTACCGATTTCGACCAAAGCGCCGAAACCGCCCAAATCACCCAACACTTCAGGGCGCATAGTACGCTTGGCAAAAGGTTTGATGTTTTCGACCAGTTGATCGCCTGCGTCGATATCCACGCCTGCGTCACGATAGCTCAAAGAAGTGCTCATTGGATTTCCTTATTAGGGTATGGGTAGATTGTCGGAGCGTATTTTATCTTAAATTGGAGGATTCATGCTGAATTTTTTGGCATTATTGTCAACAATTTTTATTTTATCTTAATAGTCGTCGCGCGTTCAGACGGCCTTTTTGAATCTGTTATACTGCTTATTTATTTTGAAGACCTTAAGCATCAACTGGGGAACACCTTTTTATGTATCAAAAGAAAGCGCGCGGCGCAAAACCGTGGATTATTATGGCTTGCGTTATCGCAACCTTTATTTGGCTTTTATATGCCTTAGGCGATGTTTTGACGCCGTTTATCGTGGCCGCCGTTTTGGCCTATGTTTTGAATCCCTTGGTCGAGTGGCTGCAATTAAAGCGTATCCGCCGCGCGCCGGCCTCTATGATTATTATGGCGCTTGCTTTGCTGATATTACTGGCGTTGATGCTGATTATTATACCTATGCTGTTAAATCAGTTTAATAATCTGGCCGAACGCCTGCCGCAAATCGTAGGCTTTGTTCAAAACAAATTGCTGCCGTGGCTCAACAGCGTCAGCGGGGATTATATTCAAATCGATCAAGAATCAATCATCGCATGGTTGCAGTCGCATACTGATGAGTTGAGCAATACGCTCAAAGAATGGATTCCTACCTTGATGCGCCAGAGCGGTAACGTGATCAGCGGCGTCAGCAATTTGGTATTGTTGCCTTTGCTGCTGTATTACTTCTTGTTGGATTGGAAACGCTGGTCTTCCGGAATCAGCAAACTGGTTCCACGCCGTTTTATCGAGACCTACACGCGTATCAGTGGCAATATGGACGAAGTCTTAGGCGAGTTTCTGCGCGGCCAGCTGATGGTTATGATGATTATGGGCTTGGTCTATGGCTTGGGCTTGATGCTGGTCGGTTTGGATTCCGGCTTTGCCATCGGTATGATTGCTGGTATTTTGGTATTTATTCCGTATTTGGGCGCATTTACCGGCCTTTTGCTGGCAACAGTTGCCGCGCTTTTGCAATATGGCTCATGGCAGGGTTTGTTGATGGTCTGGGCCGTATTCGGTGTCGGACAATTCTTGGAAAGCTTTTTCATTACGCCTAAAATCGTTGGCGACCGCATTGGTTTGTCTCCATTCTGGGTGATTTTCTCGTTGATGGCTTTCGGACAACTGATGGGTTTTGTCGGTATGCTTGCCGGCTTGCCGCTTGCCGCCGTGACGCTGGTTATATTGCGTGAAGGTGCATCTGCCTATTTCGGCAGCCATTTCTACAAACATAAATAATCGATAATATTAAGGCCGTCTGAAATCTAAGTTTCAGACGGCCATTGATAACAAAGGAAGTCTATATGTTAGCCATTATCGGCGGCAGCGGTTTGACCAAACTGCCGGAACTCGAAATTACCGAACGAAAAATCGTACGCACTCCATACGGCTTAACCAGCAGCCCTATTTTATTCGGCAGGTTGGGGCGCTTGGATATTGTTTTCCTCGCCCGACACGGCTTCAGCCATACCATCGCGCCGCATGAAATCAACTATCGCGCCAATATCTGGGCGTTGCACTCTTTAGGCGTTGAAAACATCATTGCCATTTCTTCAGTCGTCGGTATCAACCCTGATTTTGAAAACGGCAGTTTGGTGCTTCCGGACGATTTGATCGACTATACCTATGGCCGTAAAGATACTTTTTTTGAAGGCCAAGAATGCCCGGTTGTCCATACCGATTTTTTCAACCCTTATTGCAATGAATTGCGACAAAAGTTGTTAAATATCACGAAAGCGCACAATGTTCCGATTTACGATTCCGCCGTTTATGGCTGCCTGCAAGGTCCGCGCCGTCCAACCCGCGCAGAAATCGCCCGTTATCGACGTGACGGCGTAGATGTACTCGGTATGACCGGTATGCCCGAAGCTGTTTTGGCCAGAGAGTTGAAAATGGCCTATGCCCACTTTTGTAGCGTCAGCAGCATTGATTGCTTTGATAGCGGAGTAGGTACTGAGGGCTGTAATGAACAGACTTCTATGGCGATGACGAAAATCCGACAATTATTGAATGGTTTGTAATTGATCATGCCGTCTGAAATGATGTTTTCAGACGGCATTGTTTTAGTTAAGAAGCCGTTTCACGCGCCCAATGAGGCAGGGAAGCTTTTTGTTTGCGGAACGAGGCAAGTTGCATGCCCCGACATTTTTCAAAAATCAATTCGACCCCGCTTTGCAGCTGTAAAATCAAATTGGTATGCGTTTCCGTTTTAATAAAGTCAATATTGCGTTGTACCAAGCGCTGAATGACGGCATAAACATCAAGGCAGCCATTTGCAAAAAACCACGGATTCAACTTTACCCAACGGCCGCCGCTTAATGCAGCATCAGGTTGAAAATCAGCACGAATTTGTGTCAGTCGATTGTCGGAGAAATGCAGTTCGATATCTCCATAAAGCCAAATATTCCAGCCTTTTTGTACCAACAAGCCTTTAGGGACGCAATCAGGCGCAGGAAACATCTGCAAAATAGACTCTGCCGATTGTCCGATTTCCAGATAGTCAAATCGGCCGGTATACAAAAAATCATAAATATCAACGGCAATAGGAAAGTGGTAACGCATGGTAACAACCATAGAAAAGCAATTAACCAAGCTATCTTAAACTTAAAATATAATGAAATCAATTCTTATTACTGTTTATCTAATATAAGAAAGGCCGTCTGAAATTCCAGACAGCCTTGTATCTTTGGTTTAAACCGATATTTGTTTACTCAGCCCTTAAATCAGCTACGCATTGCTTATCGCGTGCCTCAAAAGCTTCCGCGCCACCCAAGAGTTTGAGTTGCTCCTCTGGGCTGATTTTGCCGAAGTTTCGAATTTGCTCATCAGAGAGTTTGCTTAAAGGCTGATCCCACATGCAGACGCAATAGTCTTGAGCTAATTTCTCGTTTTGCGCATCCAAACCTTTTGCCTTCAAATCAGCTTGCCATTTTTCAGCAAAAGGAATGTTTTTCACGCAAGATTCCACTACATTTTGTTTCATCTGCGGCTTGTTCATAGCGCATTGTGAGAGCAGGGCGGTCAGAGCCAGCAAAGACAAAATAATCCATGCCCAAATGCGGATGGTACGGATTTTTGCCTTGGCTTTTTTTCTGGCCGCCAGTTGCTCTTCAGACGGCCTTTCCGTTTGTTGCTCAGTCATGCAGGCTTTCCATGCGGATCATGGTGATCGGAGCATCCACGCAACTCAGTGCTTCAATCGCTGCGATAGCACGTTTGACATTGTGTTCCACCGTGGTGTGGGTCAGAATCACGATTTCGGCAGTGCTTTGATTAATCACGCCTTTTTGAATCAAAGCCTCGATAGAAACATTTTCTTTGGCCAAGAGTGCGGCAATTTGACCCAAAGTGCCAGGTTCGTCAGTTGCTTGAACGCGCAGATAGTAGCTGCTGGTGATTTCATCCATAGGCAGAATATTTTGCGCTTGAACTTGCGAAGGTTGGAATGCCAAGTGAGGGACGCGATGGTCAGTTTCTGCTTCAATCAGGCGGGCAATATCAATGATATCGGCAACCACGGCAGAAGCCGTTGGCAATGCACCGGCGCCCGCACCGTAATACAAGGTTTCACCAACCATATCGGCATTGACACGGACAGCATTCATCACACCGTTAACGTTTGCCAGTAGACGGCTTTCAGGAATCAGAGTAGGGTGTACACGCAACTCGATGCCTTTGTCGGTTTTACGGGTAATACCCAACAACTTGATACGGTAGCCAAGTTCTTCAGCGTATTTGATATCGCGGCTGTCGAGTTTGCTGATGCCTTCCAAATAGCAGGCAGAAAAGTTCATCGGCGTACCAAATGCCAATGCGCTCATAATGGTGATTTTATGGCCGGCATCATGACCTTCGATATCAAAAGTAGGGTTAGCTTCTGCATAGCCCAAAGCCTGAGCTTCTTTCAATACGTCTGCAAATGCGCTACCTTTTTCACGCATTTCAGTCAGAATGAAGTTGCTGGTACCATTAATAATACCGGCGATACTGCGGATTTGGTTCGCAGCCAAGCCTTCACGCAAAGCCTTGATAATAGGGATACCGCCGGCAACAGCAGCTTCAAACTGTACCATGACATTTTTTTCTTCCGCCAAAGGGAAAATTTCATTGCCGTATTCAGCCAGCAGTTTTTTATTGGCAGTAACAATGTGTTTGCCGTTTTCAATCGCTTTCAATACCGCATCTTTGGCAATACCGGTGCCACCAAACAATTCAACAACAACATCAACATCTTGATGTTGAACCAGCTCAAACGGATCTTTGATAAAAGCAGCATTTGGGCAAATTTGTTTGGCTTTTTCTTCGCTCAAATCACAAACAGCAGAAATACGGACTTCACGTCCCAAACGGCGGCTGATTTCCGCAGCGTTGTCCTGCAATACAGTAGCTGTACCGCCACCGACTGTACCCAAACCTAAAAGACCGATATTTACTGGCTTCATTGTGTCTCCTTTTGAGCCGATACTTTAAAATAATCACGAAAAACCAAGGCTTGTTATAATCGCTTGCAATCGTAAATTCAGAGCAAAGCATCAATGCACAAGGTCAAACGTTGAATCCTACCTGATATTGCTTGATTTTGCACCTTTTTTTGCAAGTTTCCCAAGGCCGTCTGAAAAATCGTTCTACCATAAAAACAGGAATTGCTATGAAAATCACAGAAAACCATATCGATGAAGCCACATCATTTTTTTCATCCTCACAAGGCATATTGCAAATCGGTGAACAAACATACTCAGAACCTATTTGCTGGCAAGATAGCAAAGTGAGCATCATTCCTCAAACAACCATCGGAGAATTAAACGAACAAATTTTTATATCAGCAATTGAAACAGCAGAAAACCGTCCAGAAGTCATTATTATAGGTACAGGAGAAAAACAAAAATTTCTGCATCCCAAAATTGCTGCAGTCTTATCAGCCTACGGAATCGGCTTCGAATGCATGAACACAGCCTCAGCTTGCCGAACTTTAGTTTTGCTGCAAGGAGAAGGCCGAAGCGCATGGGCTTGGTTGTGGCCATAATTTGAAGAAAAGACTACTGTATCATGCTAGCTCAGGTTCGCATAATTTATATTATGTTAAATTTATAATGCTAGTATTTCAGCCTGTTAACTCCTGTTTTTCCTAGTCGTACAATAACTTTTACAAAAAGCTTACCTGAAATTTTTCAGATGACCTTTTTACGCTTTTCTTTTCATATCTAAATAAAGTAAGATTCAGTCAACGGATATTAATCTTCATATCACCATCCAATCTCTGGAGTAAAGCACCCCATGGCCGTCAATAAAATCGCCCGTAAAAGCAGCAAGTTCCGCGTTGTCTTTACCGTCCCCGATTTCTGTTGGCCGCCTCCTCCCGCTCCGCCTTCCGTTCCACCCATCCCCTTCCCACTCTTTGCCGACCTCGGCGGTGCCAAGACCGTTGCCAAAGACGTACGCCTCAACCGCAAACCTACTTTTGTCTTTAATGCCAGTAAGACGGATAAAACTTATGGCGACGAAATCGCCCTTCCGGGCCGTAAAGGGGTAAAGAGCCGTACTGCCACCAAGCCAGCCTGGCCGATGCGTCATTCTTCCTCGGTTAAAATCCGCAAACGCTATATCGTGCGTACCGGCGATATGTTCCATATGAACGGCAAGTTCAGCAAAAGACTCCCCCCTAAAACCTGTTTGTCCTGTAAGGGTGCGGTAGGTGCCGGCCGTCCGGTCAATCCGATACACGGTTTGAAGTTTTTGGAGGGTGAAGCCGACTTTGCCTTTGAAGGCATTTTGCCGCTGGTATGGAGCCGCAGCTATTATTCCGACCAAGACGGTACTGGCTGGCTCGGCGAGGGTTGGAGCGTACCGGGCTGCCAGCGCATCATCCGTGATGCGGCCGGATTGAACGAAAACCATCAGCCCGACCGGATTACCGACTGCTCGGGTTACGAAACCAAACTCTCTTATACCCCCGAAGGACAGTTGGCGCGTATTACCGATGCGCTGGGGCAGCACACCGAATACCACTACGACGCCGACCAAAACCTCACCCTCGCCCTCTATCCCGACGGCAGCAAAGAGACCTTCGGCTATGATGGTGCAGGTCGTCTGACCACCCATACCGATGCCGAAGGCCATACCACTTCCTACGAATACGGCCAGGACGGCCTGCCGACCCAACGCACCAATGCGCTGGGCCATACCTTCGGCTACCATTACGACCAAGCCCGCCGCTTAGTCGGCCTCACCAATGAAAACGGTGCGCGCTACCGCTTTGCCTACGACATCCTCGACCGATTGATTGCAGAAAGCGGTTTCGACCATAAGCTGACCGGCTACCGCTACAATGCCGGCAACGAACTGATTGAACAGCGTGAATTCGGCGACGAAGCCTCCCTTGCCGCCAAACTGATGGCGCAGCTGGGCGGACAACCCGTCCCCAAAAAAGAAGCCGCCCCGCTTTCAGACGGCCTCGACAGCCAAACCCCGCTGCGGATTACCGAGTTCAAACGCGATGTATTGGGACGTTTAATCCACACCCTTGCCCGCGATAACGACAAGGTTCAGGAAACCGCTTACCAATACGACCTGGACGGCAACCTCGTCCGCGCCGCCAACAGTCACAGCATTACCTGCTTCGACTACAACGGCAACGGCCAAATCATCGGCCAGCACCAATGGAAAGTACCGGCTAAGGAAGAGAACGCCCGAAACGGATTGCCCGAAACTGACTGGCGCGATGCGCAGTACGATATGCTGTACCTGCCCGTTACCGAAAGCATCCGCTACCACTACGACTTCAACGGCAACCGTACCGCCACCGTCCTGCCCGACGGCAGACAGATCAACTACCTGTATTACGGCAGCGGCCACCTACACCAAATCAGCCTCGACGACGAAGTCATCTCCGACATTGAACGCGATAAGCTGCACCGCGAAATCTACCGCACCCAGGGTAAACTCGCCAGCTGTTACGAACTCGACCCCTTAGGCCGTCTGAAAAAACAAATTGCCGCACTCAACGAGCTGTCGCAGACCGAAACAGCTAAAAATGCAGTAACATCGGTCTATGCCGTCAAACGCAGCTACGGCTACGACCGCACCGGCAACCTGACCTACAGCACCGACCAGCAGACGGGTACGACCCTGTTCGAGTACGACAAACTGAGACCTTTGCAAAAAAGTCCTTCCACCCAACAGTCGAAACCTAAACACAGGTTTTCGGCTGTTTTTGTTTCAAATATCCACTGACTCTACTCAAATACCCTCTTAATCCTCTTGGATACCTGATAATCAGGCATCCGGACCGCCTTTTAGACGGCAACAGACGCACTCAACCTATTGGCGGCTTTCAACAGATTCAAACACATCGCCTTCAGATGGCTTTGTGCACTCACTTTAATCAGTCCGAAATAGGCTGCCCGCGCATAGCGGAATTTACGGTGCAGCGTACCGAAGCTTTGTTCGACCACATAACGGGTCTTCGACAAATATCGGTTGCGTTTGGTTTGTGCTTCCGACAGTGGATGTTTACGGTGGGCTTTGCGCATAATGCCGTCTAACAACTGATGCTCTTCCAGATGTTGCCGGTTTTCCTCACTGTCATAGCCTTTGTCGGCATAGACGGTCGTACCTTTTGGTAAACCTTCCAACAAAGGCGACAGGTGTTTGCACTCATGGGTATTGGCGGGGGTAATGTGCAGTTTCTCGATATAGACTTCCG